>NZ_JBHTSA010000056.1:0-51587 GCF_042795405.1 Streptomyces sp. NPDC056480
GCGGCGGCGTCCCTACGCCGCCGCGAGGGCCAGCGTCGGCGACAGGCGTGACGCCCTGACCGCCGGGTACAGCCCCGCCACCGTGCCGATCGCGAGCGTCGCCGCGAAGCCGCCGCCCACCGCCCACAGAGGTACGACCCACGGCAGCCCGCCCGTCGACGCGTACACCCCCGTCGCCGCCCCGCCGAGCGCCACGCCCGCCAGGCCGCCGAGGCCGGACAGCATCAGGGACTCCGTCACGAACTGGATCCTGATCTGGCCCCTGGTCGCGCCCAGGGACCGGCGGAGGCCGATCTCGTGGCGGCGTTCGAGGACCGAGATGATCATCGTGTTGGCGACGCCGACCCCGCCGACCAGGAGCGCGATCCCCCCGAGCCCCAGGAGCAGCGTGGAGAACGCTCCCTCCGTCGCCGCCTTGGCCTTGAGCGCCGACGACGGATCGCCGACCGACACGTTCTGCGGGTTCTGCGGATCGATCGTCGGAGCGAGCAGCTTCTGCACCGCCTCCACGGACGCGTCGGTGGACCGCTCGTACACCGTCGTCGGATGCCCGTCGAAGCCCAGCAGCCGCTCCGCGCCCGCCCAGCCGACCAGCGCCGACCGCTCGATCTCGGGTGCGAGCGGCAGCGGGTCGAGGATGCCGATGACCGTGAAGTACCGGTCGTCGATCCAGACCTGCCGGCCCGGCTCGGTGATTCCGAGCCGCTCGGCGGCGACATGGCCGAGGACCACGGACGGGTAGCGGCCCGTGGCGGCGTTCAGCCAGGTGCCGGAGGCGAGCCCGCCCCTGAGGACGTTGAGGAGTCGCTCCGTCGCCGCCTTCACCGCGATCCCGCCGGTCTCGGCCTCCGGGATCTTCTCGGAACGGCGCACCGAGCTCCTGAGGTCACCGGTCCCCGCGGCCTCCTCCACTCCCTCGATCCGTCCGGCCATCCCCACCGCGTCCTTCGGCAGCTTGACCTCCTGCCCGCTGAACATCCCCTCGCCCGGCTTGGCGACCAGCATGTTCGTGCCGAGCGCGTCGAGCTGACGCAGCAACTGGGCCTGGCTGGAGGCGGAGATGCCGACGACCGCGATCATCGTGGCGATCCCGATGGCGATGCCGAGGGCCGAGAGCACCACGCGCACGGGCCGGCTCCGGAGCCCGGCCGAGCCGACGTGAAGGACGTCCCGCGGACCGAGCCGTGCGGCGGTGAGTCTCCTCGTACGGGGCATCAGGCCGCGACCCTTCCGTCACCGGAGGTACCCGTACGTCCGGACGCACCGGACGCACCGGACGCACCGGACGCACCAGACGTACCGGCCCCGTCAGACGCACTGGACGCACCGGCCCCGTCGGACGCACCGGACGCACCGGCCCCGTCGGACCCCAGCGACGTGTCCTCCACCACGCGCCCGTCCCGTATCCGCACCTGCCGCGGCAGCCGTCCCGCGATCTCCGTGTCGTGCGTGATGACCGCAATCGTCGCGCCCTCCGCGTTGAGTTCGTGGAGGAGCGTCATCACCGCCTCCCCGGACGCCGAGTCCAGCGCGCCGGTGGGTTCGTCGGCGAGCAGCAGCGCCGGTTCCCCGACGACCGCGCGCGCGATGGCGACGCGCTGCTTCTGCCCGCCCGACAGCTCGTGCGGACGGTGCTTCATCCGGTCGGCGAGGCCCACCCGGGCCAGCGCCTCGGCTGCCATCGTGCGCCGTCGCGCGCGGGGGAGCCCGGAGTACAGCAGCCCCTCGGCCACGTTCTCCAGCGCGCCCACGCCCGGCACCAGATGGAAGGCCTGGAAGACGAAGCCGATGCGACGGGCGCGCAGCGCCGACAGCCTGCGGTCCGACAGGGAGGCGATGTCGTGCCCGGCGATCTCCACCGTGCCGGCGCTCGGCCGGTCCAGGGTGCCGACGATGTGCAACAGCGTCGACTTGCCGGATCCGGACGGCCCGACGATACCGAGCAGCTCCCCTTCCCCGATGGTGAGATCGACGCCGTCGAGGGCGCGGACGCCGCCCGCGTACTCCTTGGTGACTCCGCGCAGGCGTACGACCGGCGTCGGCGTCCCGGCGGGAGTCGGCGGCGGGCTCGTGGCCATGTCCGAGGTCGTCGTCATGCGGACGGCACCCCGACCTTCATGCCCTCGCGCAGCCCTTCACCGCTGACCTCGACCCGGCCCTGCCCGAACATGCCGAGCTCGACCTCCAGGTCCCGGGCCGTTCCGTTCTCGACGACCTGGACGCCGAAGCCGCCGCCGGGCAGGGCGAGCAGCGCGTTCACGGGTACGGTCAGGACGTCCTGGCGCGTCTCGCCGGTGAGGTCGACGGTGACCGGGGACTGGTCGATGCCCTTGACCTTCCCCGGCTGGTCGAAGGAGACCGTGACGGGGATCTTCGGCGTCCGGTCCTGCGGGTCGTCGCCCGCCGACGCGGTCTTCCCGACCGCCGACACCTTCCCCGGAAGCTCCGTACCATCCGGCAGCCGGACCTTCACCCGCGTCCCCGTCTTCGCCGACTCCGCCTCCGACACGGGGATCTCGAAGCGTACGACCCGCTCGGAGCCGGTCACGGTGAGCACGGGCCCGCCCGGTGCGATCCGGTCGCCGGGCGCGGCGCCCGCCGACTTCACCCGTACCGCGCTGCCCGCGAAGGCGATCCGGTCCGGGCCGACGGTGCCGGTCTGCTTCAGGTCGTGGGACTTCTGCCACCGCTTCACGGCGGCGGCCGTCTTCGCCGTGTACTCCTCGTCGACGTCGAACCCGACGTACCCGAGGGCGGCGAGGTTCTCCTCCAGCTGGCGGACGTCCTTGCCCTTGTCGCCGGTCTTGAGGGTCCGGTACATGGGCTCGGCGCCGTACATCAGCCGGACAGGCCCGCCCTCGACCTCGTACAGCCGCTCGTCCCGCCCGACGACCGAGCCGGTCGCCGCGATCCAGGTCAGGACCCCGGCCGGACCCGCGTTGATCTTCCGCTCGCCGAGGTGGCCGAGGGTGCCGTCCTGCTGGGAGCTGTTGCTGAGGTCGCCCCGGGTGACGGAAGCGGTCGCGGCCGGCAGACCCTTCGCGTCGGCGGTGCCATCGGACCCGTCCGCCGCCCTGTCGGGCGCGGACACGGCGGTGACCGCCGCGCCGCCGCCCGCGACGGCGACGATCGCCGCGAGGGCGAGCACCAGCCGGCGCCGGGCCAGCGGCCGCTCACGGCCGCTCATCGGGCCACGCTCTCGCACGCCTTGGCGGCCTTGTCGAACTTCTGCTTCTCCGCGCCCTGCGGTATCGGCATGGCCGCCTGCGCCCCGCCGTCGAACTTCGGGTCGGGCATGTTGAAGCCGTTCTCCCGCATGCACTTCGCGTATGCGAGCGCCTTGTCCTTGTCGGCCTGCGTCGGCTCCTTGCCGAAACCGGCGCCGCCCGCCTTGTCCTGGCAGGCCTTGAACGCCTTCTCCATCTTCTCCTTCGACATGCCGTCACCGCCGATGGTGAGCCCGACGCCCTGCTCGCCGGGCTTCGGCTCGGGCACGTCGAGACCCTGCTCGCGCAGGCACTTGCGGTGCTCGAAGGCCTGGTCGGCCTTCTTTCCCTCGTCGCTCACGCTCCCGTCGTTCTTCCCGCTCCCGGAGCCGGCCGAGTCCGAGCCCGATCCTGAGCAGGCGGTGGCGAGCAGGGTGAGGGCGGCGGCCAGGGAGGTGGCGGCGGCGGCCCGGGTGATCCGTCGAATCGTCATGGCGTGGAGCGTGCCGCGAAGGGGTGTTTCGTTTCTCTCAGCGGTTTCGTTTACACCGGCGAAAGGTCGCTTTCGGATACACAGGAGGCATGCGCGTACTGGTGGTGGAGGACGAGGCGTTTCTCGCCGAGATGATCGCCGAGGGGCTGCGCCGCGACGCGCTCGCCGTGGACATCGCGGCCGACGGCCTCGAAGCGCTGCGGAAGATGCAGTTGGGGGAGTACGACGTGCTCGTCCTGGACCGGGACCTGCCCGGGATGCACGGCGACGACGTCTGTCGCCGGGTGGTCGAGCAGCGCCTGATGACGCGGGTGCTGATGCTGACGGCGGCGGGCACGGTACGGGACCGGGTCGAGGGCCTCGGCCTCGGTGCCGACGACTACCTGGCCAAGCCCTTCGCGTACGACGAGCTGCTCGCCCGTGTCCTGGCGCTCGGCCGGCGTGCCCGGCCCGCGCTGCCGCCCGTACTGGAGCGGTCCGGGATCGTCCTGGACACCGCCCGCCGTCAGGCCAGCCGGGACGGCCGCCATCTGCAGCTGTCGCGGAAGGAGTTCGCCGTCCTGGAGGCCCTGCTGCGGGCCGAGGGCGCGGTGGTCAGCGGCGAGGACCTGATCGAGCAGGTCTGGGAGGAGCACACCAGCTACCGCACGAACGCGGTACGGGTCACGCTGAGCAAACTCCGTGCGAAGCTCGGCGAGCCGCCGGTCGTGGAGACGGTCCCGGGCTCGGGCTACCGGATCGGGTCGTGAGGCAGGTCGTGAAGCGGGTAGTGGAGCGGGCAGGGAAGCAGGTCATGACGGGGGAGCGGGCCCGGCTGACCGCTCTGTACGGTGGGCTCCTGCTGCTGGCGGGCGCTCTGCTGACGGGGGTCGTGTACTTCCTCGTCAAGGAGGGGCTGTACTCGTCGATCAGTCTGGCCGTCACCGGGACCGTGCCGGCGCAGCGGCTGGAGGACCTGCCGAGCCCGTATCCGAGCGCGACCGCCGGCTCCGCTCCGGCCAGTTTCCTGCCGGCCAGTCCGGTACCCGCGAGCCCGGCTCCGAGCGGCGCCACCCGGCTCCCCAGCGAGGTCCTCGCGATCACCCGGTCGGTGAGCGGCGCGGCGGAGTCGGCGGCGCTCGAACGTCTTCTGACGGTGTCGCTGATCGTGCTCCTCGTGTACGCGGTGCTCTCCGTCGTGCTCGCGTGGTGGATGGCCGGCCGCGTGCTCCGGCCGGTGGCCGTGATCACGGAGACGGCCCGTCGGCTGTCGGGCGAGAACCTGCACGAGAGGATCGCGCTCGACGGGCCGCCCGGTGAGCTGAAGCGGCTCGCCGACACCTTCGACGGGATGCTCGTCCGGATGGAGGGCCTGGTCTCCGCCCAGCAGCGGTTCGCGGCGAACGCCGCCCACGAGCTGCGCACGCCGGTGGCCGTGCAGCGCGCGGCGGCCGAGATCGGCCTCGCGGGGGAACCCTCTCCGGAGCGCGTCGCCCGCATCCGGGCGAAGCTGATCGAGGTCGCGGACGACAGCGAGCGGATCATCGAGGGCCTCCTGCTGCTCGCCGCGTCCGACCAGGGTCTCCGCGAGCGACGGCCGGTGGCCGTGCACGAGGTGGCCCGCCAGGCGGCGGACGCGCTGGCGGCGGAGGCGGCGGAACACGAGGTGACGGTGGCGGTACGGGCCCTGCCCCTCACGGTCGACGGCGACGCGGTGCTCCTCGACCGTTTGGTGCACAACCTGGTCGTGAACGGCGTCCGCCACAACGTCCCCGGCGGCAGGGTCGAGGTCCGTACGGGACCGGGAGGCGTCGAGGTGTCGAACACCGGACCCGAGGTCCCGCCCGAGACGGTCCCGCTGCTCTTCGAGCCCTTCCGCCGCCTGACGGAACGGACCCACGGCCCCGGCGAGGGCGTGGGCCTCGGCCTTTCGATCGTCGAGTCGATCGCCCGGGCCCACGACGCGACGACGGAGGCGTTCCCGAACCCGGAGGGCGGCGGGCTGACGGTGCGGGTGAGGTTCGGCGGGGAGAGGTGACGAAGCTTCGCGACGCTTGACGCCGACAAAGTGTGAGTGGTTAAGTACTCACATGAAGTCAGAGCGTCCCCGCCAGTTGTCCACCGCCGAAGAGCGCCGTGCGACGGTGCTGCGTACGGCCATCGGCGCCTTCGCCGCCCGTGGTTACTTCGGCACCACGACGACCGAGGTCGCCAAGGCCGCGGGCATCTCCCAGGCGTACGTCTACCGGCTCTTCCCGAACAAGGAATCCCTGTTCGTCGCCGTCGTGGAGCACAGCTTCGTCCAGGTGCGGGCCAGCCTGGAACGGGCTGCGGCCGAGGCGCGGGGCAGTACTCCCGAGGTCGTCCTGTCGGCCATGGGGGAGTCGTACGCCAGGTTGATCAGTGGCAGTGAGGGCGACAGCGACCTGATGCTCGTGCAGCTCCAGGCGCAGGCGGCCGCGACGTCCGAGCCGGCCGTGCGGGAGGCCGTACGGCAGGGCTACGCCCGCCTCGTGGAGTACGTGCGCGGCGCCTCGGGCGGCAGTGAGCGGCAGGTCCAGGAGTTCTTCGCACTGGGCACGCTGTGCCATCTGATCGTGTCGATGGGGGCGGGCGAAGTGGACGCCCCCTGGAGCCGGACGCTGTCGGCGGGCATCAGGCACTACTGACCCGGCGCGGGCCCGCTTCGGCGGGCCGGTCCGTCGGCAGGGTGCGGGGAGCGGTCCGCGGGGTGCGGTCGGCGGGGCGTGGCGACCCCGCCCGTTTTTCGGGCACAGATGTGAGTGGTTGACCACACAATGAGGCTCAAATGAGGCTGGAGCTTGTCGTGCAGAAGCATTCCGGAACCATCACCGACCGCCCCGGAGCGGCGCTCGCGGCCCTGGCGGGCGCGCAGTTCACCGTCATGCTCGCCACGTCGATCGTGAACGTGGCCCTGCCTCAGATCCGGTCCGGAGCCGGCCTGTCGGACGGCGGGACGACCTGGGTCGTCAACGCCTACGGTCTCGCCTTCGGGGCGCTGCTCCTGGCCGGCGGCCGCGCCGCCGACCTCCTGGGCGGTCGGCGGGTCCTGCTCGCGGGACTCGCGCTCTTCGGGGCGTCGTCACTGGCGGCCGGACTCGCGAGCACGCCGGAGGTGCTGATCGCCGCTCGTGCCGTACAGGGCCTCGGGGCGGCGGCCGTCGCCCCGGCCGCGCTCGCGCTCCTGATGGCCCTGTTCCCGCCCGGCCCCGGGCGGGGGAGAGCGCTGGGGGTCTGGGGCGCGGTCTCCGGAGCCGGAGGCGCGGCCGGCGTCCTCCTCGGCGGCGCCCTGACCCAGGCGTGGGGCTGGCCGTGGATCTTCCACGCCGTGGCAGGGGGAACGGCGCTGGTCCTGGGCGGGGTGGCGGTCGCCGTGCCCGCCGCGGCCCTGTCCGGCGCCGAGCCGGCGACCCCCTCCGGCGCCCGGCCGTCGAGGCGGGCCCGGTTCGATCTGCCCGGCACCGTGAGCGTGACGCTCGCACTCACCGCCCTGGTCTGGGGACTGACCGGCGCCCGCCGCTCCGGCTGGGCGGACGCCCGGGTGCTCGGCGCCCTCGCCCTCGCCGCCGTACTCCTCGTCGTCTTCGCCCTGATCGAGCGACGGCATCCCCACCCCCTCCTGCCGCCACGACTGTTCACCCAAGCCAGGGTCGGGGCCGGGAACGCGCTCATGGCGCTGCTCGGGTCGGTGTGGATCGCCCTGTTCTTCTTCCTGCCGCTCCACCAGCAGCAGGTGCTCGGCTCCAGCCCCTTGGTGACGGGCCTGGGTCAGCTTCCGCTGGCCGGGGCGATCATGCTCGGTTCGGCCTCGGCGCCGCGCATCGCCCGGCGGATCGGACCCACGGCGACCGTGACGGCGGCCCTGCTCGCCGAGGCGGGCGGGCTGCTGTGGCTCGCACGGATCAGCACCGACGGCGGCTACCTGGCCGATGTCCTGGGACCGAGCCTGCTGATCGGGCTCGGCCTGAGCGTCGCCTTCGTCCAGCTCACCGCCCTGTCCGTCGAGGGGGTCCCCCGCACGGACGCGGGCCTGGCCGGGGGTCTGGTGAACACCGCACGCCAGACGGGCGGAGCCGTCGGCCTCGCCGTGCTGGCCACCGTGGCCGGCTCCGTCACCGCCCACGCGGAGGACAGCGGCCGACCGCACATGGAGGCGCTCACCGCCGGGTACCGCACCGTCTTCGGCATCTCGGCGGCGGTCCTCATGGTCACAGCTGCCCTGGCCCTGCTGCTCGCCCTCCGAGCGGGACGCCGCCCTCTTCCCCTCCCGCTGGCGCACACGTCCTGACGGCGACAGCGGCCCCGCCGCCCCGAAGGCAACCCCGTTCCCCCCGCACGACCCATGACCCACCACGAGAGAGAGAAGACCCGCCATGCGCACCATCGACGAGAACGCCCCCGTCATCGTCCGCCTGTCCACCGTGATCGACGCCCCGGTCGAGAGGGTGTGGCAGATCCACACGGACATCGACGCCTGGGCGACCTGGAACGCGGACGTCGACGAGGCCACCCTCGACGGCCCCCTGGAGACCGGCACTTCCTTCACCTGGAAGACCCACGGCCTGGACATCACCTCCACGGTCACCGAACTCGTCCCCGGCGAGCGGATCGTGTGGGGCGGTCCCGCCAACGGCATCACCGGCATCCACGTATGGACCTTCGAGCGGACCGGCGACCGGGTCACCGTCCGTACCGAGGAGTCCTGGAGCGGTGCACCCGTCGACGCCGCGACCGAGGAACTCGGCCATGCCCTGGACCAGTCCCTGCGGAGCTGGCTGACCTCACTGAAGGACCGCGCGGAACGCGGCATGTGAGTCCCGTCCAGCCCTGTTCGTCCCCGCATCCCAACTCGCAGAGTGAGGTTCCCGTCATGACCGGCAAGCCCTTCCTGACCGGCCACTACACGCCCGCCGTCGACGAGATCACCGCGACCGGGCTGAGCGTCGAGGGCAGCCTGCCCCCGGAGCTGTCCGGCCGTCTGATCCGCAACAGCCACAACCCGAAGCCCGGCGTCACGCCCACCCACTGGTTCAAGGGCAGCGGCATGGTCCACGGCATCCGGCTCCAGGACGGCCGGGCGGAGTGGTACCGCAACCGCTGGGTGCGCACTCCCGCCCTGGAAGGTGCCCCGTACATGACCGAGACGGGTCCCGACCTGACCGCGAGCACCGCCGGAACGCACGTCATCGAGCACGGCGGACGCCTCCTCGCCCTGTGCGAGGCCAACGTCCCGTTCGAGCTGACCCGGGATCTGGACACCGTCGGCGCCTACGACTTCGGGGGCAGACTGCGCAGCGCGATGACCGCGCACCCCAAGACCGACCCGGTCACGGGGGAGCTGCACTTCTTCGGCTCCTCGCCCTTCCCGCCGTACCTCATGTACTACGTCGCCGACCCGAAGGGCACGATCACGCACGGCGTCGAGGTCCCCGGGGCCACGGCCGCCCTCAAGCACGACTTCGCCCTCACCCGCCACCACGTCGTGTTCGTCGAGGGCACGGTGTCCTTCGACCCGAGCGAGCACTCCGGCATCCCCTACGCCTGGAACGACGCCCAGCCGGCCCGGATCGGCGTCATGCCCAGGGGCGCCGACGGCGCGGCACGCATCCGCTGGTTCCCCGTCGAGCCCGGCAGCATGCTGCACGCCGCCAACGCGTACGAGGACGACAGGGGACGCATCGTCCTCGAAGGTCCCACCGTCGACCGCGAGGGATTCCAGCTCTCCTGGAACTGGTGGGTCGGCGCCCCGGAACGCGGCA
This sequence comes from Streptomyces sp. NPDC056480, assembly GCF_042795405.1. NCBI lineage: Bacteria > Bacillati > Actinomycetota > Actinomycetes > Kitasatosporales > Streptomycetaceae > Streptomyces > Streptomyces sp. NPDC056480. Next base: position 9,459 of record NZ_JBHTSA010000056.1, read on the forward strand.
CCGAACCCAACACCCGCTCCTACAGCAGGCGTTGGGTGATCGACCTGACGGCCGGAAGCGTCGACGAGCAGATCATCGACGACCTTGCGGTGGAGTTCCCCACCCTCAACGAGGACTTCCTCGGCGCGGAGCACCGCTACCAGTACGCGGTGTCCTTCCCCGACCGGAACGGGCTCGGCGGCTACGGGATCGTCAAGTACGACCGCACGACGGGCGCTCGGAACGTCCATGAGGTCGGCGACGCGCGGCTGCCGAGCGAGGCCGTCTTCGTACCGGCCGCAGGGGCCACCCGGGAGGACGACGGATATCTGCTCACGGTGGTGTCGGACCTGAAGCAGGACGCCTCGCAGCTCCTGGTCATGGACGCCTCGGGCCTGGACCGGATCGCGACGGTCCATCTGCCCCGCCGTGTCACCGCGGGCATCCACGGCTCCTGGATCCCCGACACCGCCCTCGGGGGCGAGGCGAACTGACGCGCCGCACGTGGGGCAGGCGCCGGACGACAGTGGGGAAGAGGTCGGGCGGCGCCTTGCCGTGGGGCGGCCGACGGCTCTCATGATCAACTTACCGGTGGGCGGGGGACTTGCGGCAAGGCCGGGGGCATACCGCAGAATCACCGACCGAACGCCAGGGCGTGCTGACGGAGAGACGGAACAGGGAGCTGCGGGATGCGTGTGGTGCTGTCGACGTACGGAGGGCGCGGGAGCGTCGAACCGATGGTGGGACTCGCGGTGCGGCTGCGGGAACTCGGCGCGGAGGTCCGGGTGTGCGCGCCGCCCGACGAGGAGTTCGTGGACCTCTTCGCCGGCATCGGTGTGTCGCCGGTGCCGGTGGGCCGGCCGGTGCGGCCCGTGGTGGCCTCGGTGGAACCGGGATCGACGGTGGGCCTGGCGCAGCGTGCGGCGGAGCTGATCGCCGCACAGTTCGGCACGGTCGCCGAGGCGGCCGAGGGATGCGACGCGCTGGTGGCGACGGGCCCGCTGCCGGTGACGGCCGGCGCGCGGTCGGTGGCGGAGAAGCTGGGCATCCGCTACGTCCACGCGAGCCATCAGCCGATCGTCCTGCCCTCGCCGCACCAGCCGCCGCCCGCCCGACGCGGCCGGCCGCTGCCATCGGGGGTGACGGACAACCGCGAGCTCTGGGAGATGGATGCCAGGAACGCGAACGAGATGTTCGGCGCGGAGATCAACACCCACCGGGCGGCCGTCGGCCTGCCGCCGGTGGACAACGTCCGCGACTACGCCTTCACCGACCGGCCGTGGCTGGCGACGGACCCGGTCCTCAGCCCGTGGCCGGAGCGGTCAGGCCTCGACGTCGTGCAGACCGGTGCGTGGATCCGGCCGGACGACCGCCCGCTTCCGCCCGGCCTCGTGGAGTTCCTGGACGCCGGAGCCCCGCCGGTGTACGTGGGCTTCGGGAGTACGCCGATGGGCGCCGACGCCTCGAAGCACATGGCCCGGGTGGCGGTCGAGGCGATCCGCGCACGGGGGAGCCGCGTGATCGTCGCCCATGGCTGGGCCGGCCTGGACCTGATCGACGACGGGGACGACTGCTTCGCCGTCGGCGAGGTCAACCAGCAGGCGCTGTTCGCCAGGATGGCGGCCGTCGTCCACCACGGCAGTGCGGGCACCACGACGACGGCCGCGCGGACGGGCGCGCCTCAGGTGGTGGTGCCCCAGGGCGCGGACCAGCCGTACTGGGCGGGCCGGGTGACCGACCTCGGCATCGGCGTGGCGCACGACGGACCGATCCCGACCGCCGCCTCCCTCCGTGCGTGCCTCGAAACGGCCCTGACCACGGCGACCCGCGCGCGGTCCCGGGTCGTGGCGGCGACGATCGACACGGACGGCGCGAGGACCGCCGCGATGCGGCTGCTCGCCGAGATCGACCCTGACGGGCGGCCGCTGCCCGCCTGAAAAGGAGCCGGCCTGTCCGGCCGCGCGTGCCCGCCTTCGTTCGTCGCCGGGGTGGTGTGTCAGGTGACGGCGAGCCGGTCCACCAGGAGTTCCACTCTCCATGTGGTGTGTTCCGGGGGCAGGCGTCCCGCTCTCATCAGGGTGGCCAGGCCGTGCAGGGACGCCCAGAAGACCTCGGTGAACAGTCCCGGGTGGATGCCGTCGCCGGCGGCTTCGCCGAGGGTTTCGAGGAGGGCGGCGAAGGCGTCCTTGAGTGGCTCCGGGGTGTCCTCGTGTGCGAAGGCCAGGCCGCCGTCGAGCTGGAACATGGCGTCGTAGACCGCCGGGTTGCGGTGGGCGAAGTCGAGGTAGGCGTGGGCGAGTGCGGCGACCCGGGCGCGGTGGCCGTCCGCGGTGGAGGCCGCGGTGGAGGCCGCAGTCCGTACCGCCGTGGCCATCTCGGCGGCGCCTTCGAGGGCGACGGCGCCGATGATCTCGCGTTTGCCGCGGAAGTGGCTGTAGAGGACGGGCTGGCTGTACTCGATGCGCTCGGCGAGACGGCGGGTGGTGACGGCGTCCCAGCCCTGCTGCTCGGCGAGTTCGCGGGCCGTCGCCACGATGAGACGTTCGCGGTCCGCCCGTTCGCGTTCCTTGCGTTGTTGTACCGACATGATTCGATCCTAGCACCGCTAGACAATCGAGCGGCAGTAGTACTAGCGTTGCCTCATCACCTAGCGCCGCTAGATTCCAGGAGGGGTCATCATGCTCAACGCACTCGAGGTCTTCACCACGGTGGTCGTCGGCCTGATGGTGGGGGTGGAGTTCTCCGTCGCCTTCATCATGAACCGGATCCTCGACGCGCTTCCCGAGGACAGCGGCCAGCTCGGCCACGCCCACGGCGGCCGGATGCTCGGCGCCCTGATGCCGTTCTGGTACATAGGCTCGCTCGTCCTCGTGGCGGTCTGGGCCGTCGCCGGATGGAGCCACGACGGCGCCGGACTCGTCGTCACCGCCGGCGGACTGCTGATCCTCAGCGTCGTCATGTCCATCCTGCTGCTCGTCCCGATCAACAACCGGAACAAGACCTGGACCCCCGGCAACCGGCCCGCCGACTGGAAGGAGCAGCTGCAGCGCTGGAACCGCTACCACTACGCCCGCGTCGCCGTCATCATCGCCGCCTTCACCCTGCTGGTCACCGCCCTCGCCTGAGCCACCAGGCAGACAACGTGCCAAGACGCCCCCCGAGAGGGGGCGTTGGTGTTGGTGCCGCGCCCGCCCGCCCCCGTATCACCGCATCGATCCGCCGATCCGCCGATCCGCCGATCCGCCGATTCCCCGATCCGTCGATCCGTCGATCCGTCGATCCGCCGTTCGCGCGGACGTCCGGGGCCGCCGCCCCTGGCCCCGGACGCCGGTCGATCGGTCGGCCGGTCGGCCCGTCAGTCGGTTCGCACCTCCGGCGGGGCGGTGCGCGCGAAATGGCGGGCCGTGGGGACGAGCGCCGCGGCCGCCGGTACGAGGAAGCACGCGGCGGCGCACACGGCGAGGACCGGGGTGACGCCGAAGCGGTCGATGGCGGGTGCGATCAGGGCGAGGCCGACGGGTGCGAGACCGTAGGACACCAGGAAGTCCAGTGACGAGACGCGGGCCAGCTTGTCCGGCGCGACCTCGCGCTGGGTGGCGGTGAACCAGGGCACGTTGAACAGCTCGATGCCGATCCCGGCGACGGCGTACGCCACGACGACCACGGCCGGGTGCACCGGCAGCATCAGGCTCAGCGGCGCGGCACCGTACGCGCCGAGCCCGGCGAACGCGGCCCAGCCCTGGGAGCGGGGCCGCAGGCGGGCGATGACGAGCGCCCCGCCGAGGGCGCCCACGGTGTACGCGGTCATCGCCGCGGCGAGCACCCACTCGGTGCCGTAACGGTCCCGGCTGATCAGCGGCAACGCGACGCTGGTGGCCGAGTAGCCGAGCGCGATGACGGCGACGAGGGCGGCGAGTCCGGCGAGGAACCACGGATGGCGGCGTGCCTCCCGTATGCCCTCCAGGAATTCGGCGCGGAACCCGGCGCGCGGAGACGGCTCCGTGACGGATTCCACGGCCCCCTTCGCTGTCGCCTCCGCGGTTCCCCTTGTGGTCCCGTCCGCAGTCGCCTTCGCCGTCTCCTCTGTCTCCTCCGTCTCCTCCGCTTCCTTCGTCGCCGCTGCGACGACGCCCCCCTTGCCCGGGGCGAGTGCGGCGACCAGCCACAGCGCCCCGATGCCGAGCAACAGGGTGCGGACGTCGAGGAAGGCCGCGAGCAGCGCGGTCAGGGTGGGTCCGGCGAGGGTGGAGCCGCGCACGGCCATGGTCATGGCTGCGTTGGCCTGTTGGCGTCGCCCGGGTTCGACGGTCTCCGCCGTGAGCGCCTGGAACGCCGGTCGGCAGGCACCCTGCCCGGCGCCCGCGAGGGCCGCGGCGAACGTCATCAGCGCGAGCGACCGGCCGAGACCCGCGGCGAGCAGGGGCGCGGCGGCCGCCGCCGCGAGCGCCGACCAGAGGACGACCGCCCGGCGGGAGTGCCGATCGGCCAGCACGCCGCCCACCGTGACGGCGGCGAGGAATCCGGCGGTGCGGGCGGCGAGGACGAGACCGAGTCCCGCGGCGCCGAGGTCGCGGTGCAGTACGGCGAGCCCGAGGACGAAGGGCAGGGCCCAGGTCGCGAGGCCGGACGCGGTGGTACCCGCCCACAGGCGCAGGAACGCGGGGTCCAGCAGGACCGAACGTGAAGGCGGAGAAGGGGACTTGGTCGCTGCGGGCGCGGGTGTGGTGGCCACGGTGCGGTGCTCCTCGGGAGTGGGGGAGCGGTTCGGCGAACCGCCCCCGGGTTTCTTAATGAAAATGATTGCCATTACAGTACCCTCCGAACGCGGCACTCCTGCCCGGTGCACGACAACACCCACGCCCGTCCCTCCCAGACCGGAGAACCCATGCGCCATCCCGTCCGTCTCGGCATCGCCCTGACCCTCGCCCTCGCCACCGCGGGCTGCTCCACCGCAGGCGGCGGTGGGTCCACTGCGGATGCCGAGCCCGCGGCGCGTCCCGCCTCGAAGCCCGCCACCGGCGTCACCAGCTGCGGCCGCCAGGTGTCGCCCGCCGGACCGCCGCGGCGGACCGTCGCCCTGGACCAGAGCTCGACCGAGACCCTGCTCGAACTCGGACTCCAGGACCGGATGGCCGGCACGGCCAACCTCAAGACCAAGATCCCCGCTCCGTACGCGGCCGCGTACGCGAAGATCCCCGTGATCGCCCCGAAGATCGCCACCGGCGAGCAACTGCGTTCCGCCACTCCCGACTTCGTCGTCGCGGGCTCCGCGGACCTGTACACCAAGGACCGCGCCGGCACCCGCGAGGAGCTGGACGCCCTGAAGGTCCCCACCTTCGTCAGCGCCGTGGACTGCCCGCAGCACAACCCGCCCGGCCGCACCCCCTTCGAGCTGCTCTTCTCCGACTACGAGAACCTGGGCAAGCTGTTCGGCGCCGAGGAACGCGCCGGCAGGCTCGCGGCCGACCAGCGCGCCGCCGTCGCCAGGGCGGGCGCGAACGCCTCGAAGGTGCCACGGGGCGCGGACCGGCCGACCGTCGTCTACCTCTACTCCGTCTTCAACGGCATGCCGTACGTGGCGGGCAGGACCGGCCTGCCCAGCGAGATGAGCCGGATCGTCGGCGCCGAGAACGCCTTCGACGACATCCAGGAGGACTGGCCCGAGGTCTCCTGGGAGGAAGTCGCCCGGCGCGACCCGGACTTCATCGTGATCGGCGACCTGTCCGAGCGGGGCCGTCCCGGCGACAGCGCCGCCGAGAAGCGGGCCACGATGACGGCGCACCCGGTGATCTCACGGCTGGCCGCCGTCCGCGACGACAAGATCCTCGAAGTGCCCGGCATCGAACTCGACCCCTCGGTCCGCTCCGTGCACGCCCTCGGACTGCTCGCCCAGGGCATGAAGGACCTCGGACATGCCCGCTGAGCCGCCCGTCGGCAGGAGCGCGGCGGAACGGCTGCTCCCGACAGCCCGCGCAAGCGGCCGTACGGCGGAGACCACCACCTCCGGGCAGTCGGCACCGGGGCCGTGGGCACCGGGGCCGTGGGCACCGGGCGTCCGAACCGGCAGGCTCGGCACGGGCGCCGCTACCCGCACCGGAGCACCACTCCCTGGAGGCCCTGGCCCCGAAGGCCCCGGTCGCGAAGGCCCTTGCCCCGACGGCGCCGGTCTCGAAGGTCCTTGCGCCGAAGGTACCCGTCCCGAAGGCCCCGGTCTCGAAGGCCCCGGTCCCGGAGGCGCTCGTCCCGGAGGCGCCCGTACCGGAGGCGCGCGTCCCGGAGGCCTTCGGCCCCTCCTCCTGTTGCTCTCCGTGGCCACCCTCGTGGGCTCGATCGCCGCAGCCGTCCGCATCGGCACCGCCGACACCGGCTGGACCGACCTGGCCCGCGCCCTCGCCACCCACCTCGGTCTGGACGTCGAGCCGCTGCCTCCGCTGATGGACTCGCTCATCTGGGACCTGCGGCTGCCGCGCGTCTTGATGGCCGCGCTCGTCGGCGCCTCGCTCGCCGTGTGCGGCACGGTGCTCCAGGCGGTCACCCGCAACGCGCTCGCCGACCCCTACCTGCTCGGCGTCTCCTCCGGCGCGTCGACCGGAGCCGTCGCCGTCGTCGTCCTCGGGATCGGCGCGAGCACGCTCGGGGTCACCGGCGGCGCGCTCGTCGGCGCGTTGCTCTCCTTCGGGCTGCTGCTCCTCCTGTTGAGGCGCACCGGCCTCGACTCCGTCCGCATCGTCCTCACCGGCGTGGTCGTCGGACAGTTGCTCACCGCGCTGACCTCGCTGATCCTGATGGCATCGGCGGACGCGGACACGACACGGGCCGTGACGCACTGGCTGCTGGGATCGATGGCACCGGCCCGCTGGAACACCGTCGTGGTCTGCGCGATCGTCACCCCGCTCGGCCTGACCGTGGCGTGGCTGTGCGCGAGCGCCCTCGACGGGCTCACCTTCGGCACCGACACCGCCGCCTCCCTCGGCATCGGCGTACGGCACACCAGGATGCTGCTGCTCGTGGTGACGGCCGCGCTGACCGCCGTCGCGGTGGCCACCGTCGGCGCCATCGGCTTCGTCGGGCTGATCGTGCCCCACGGGGTGCGGTTCCTCGTCGGACCGCTGCACCGGGTGCTGTTGCCGTACGCGGCACTCGCCGGCGCGGTGTTCCTCGTGTGGACGGACGCGCTCGCTCGGATCGCCTTCGCACCCCGCGAGGTCCCCGTCGGAGTCATCACCGCACTCCTCGGCGTACCCCTCTTCCTCCTCGTCCTGCGCAGGAGGGGGGAACTGTGAGGATCACCGCCGAGAACCTGAGCTGGTCGGTGGCGGGCACACCGGTCGTACGTGAGGTCAGCGCGGACATCGCCTCCGGCGAGACCGTCGGCCTCATCGGCCCGAACGGCTCAGGAAAGTCCTCCCTGCTGCGCTGCCTGGCCGGGCTCCGGGACCCCGACGCGGGCTCTGTCCGGTACGACGGCGCATCGGTGGGGGAGTGGAGCGCGCGCAGGATCGCCCGCCATGTCGCCTTCGTCGCCCAGGACTCGGGCGCCGACAGCGATCTCCGGGTCGCCGACGTCGTCGGCCTCGGCCGCACCCCGTTCCGGGACCGCTGGCGCGGAGCGGACGCCACCGACCGGGCGGTGACCGCCGCCGCCCTGGAAGTGGTCGGCCTCACCGCGCTCGCCGGACGCTCCTGGAAGGCGCTGTCGGGCGGCGAGCGCCAGCGCGCCCACATCGCCCGCGGGCTGGCCCAACAACCGTACGCACTGCTGCTCGACGAACCCACCAACCACCTCGACGTCAGGCATCAGCTCGAACTGATGGAGCTCCTGACCGGCACCGACCGGACCGTCCTGGTCGCCCTGCACGACCTGTCGCTCGCGGCCCGCTACTGCGACCGGCTCCTCCTCCTGCACCACGGCCGACTGATCGCGGCCGGCCCTCCCGAGGCCGTCCTGACGGCCGATCGACTCGCCGAGGTGTTCGAGGTCGACGCGGAACTCACCACCGACGCCCTGGGGCACCCGGCCGTCAGCTACCGCCGCTCCCTCGGTGCACCCGTCCCGGCGCGTCGACCCACCCTCTGAAAGGACACGACCTTGACCGCTTCAGTTTCAGCTTCCGCATCCGCATCCGCATCCGCATCCGCATCCGCATCCGCTTCCGCATCCGCTTCCTCATCGGCCTCCACTTCCACGCACAACGAGTCCCAGCCCGGCGGCACGCCTCCTGCGCCTGTTCCCGGCCCCGCCGCCGTCCCGCTGTCGCTCTCCGTCGACCGGCTCATCGAGGCCGTCCTGGCCGGTGAACACGGCCCGCTGCCCGCCGAACTCATCGCGACCAGCGTGTTCTGGATCCACCACGGAACCCGCCTGGCCGGCGGTGACACCACCTATCTCAACCAGTACGTCCTGGTCCGCGTCGGCGGCACCTTCGGCGGCTGCGCGTTCGAGGCCGGCGAACTCACCCCGGCGATCTGCCGCGACCACTCCGGTGCGCCGCTCGACGTCCTGCTGCGCGACGCCCCGCGCCCCCTGCGGATCGCCGCCCTCGACGCCTACCTGGCCCACACCCGCCCGCACCGGGTCGCGGCCGAGGAAGGGGACGCCGAGCCGGTCGGCCTCCCGAGCGGCACGCCGGAAACCCGCGCGACGGCCCGCGACGCGGCCATCGCCGGTCTGCTCGACATCGAGGAGGGCGCCGAGGTGGGCCTCATCGGGGTGGTCAACCCGCTGGTCGCGGCGATCCGCGAGCGCGGCGGCGTGCCCCTGCCCTGCGACTTCAACCTCAAGGCGACCCAGTGGGGCGACCCCGTCACCGACGACATGCACGAGGTGCTCGACCGCGCCGACGCGGTCGTCGCCACGGGGATGACCCTGAGCAACGGCTCCTTCGACACGATCCTGGAGCGCTGCCGCCACCGTGGCATCCCGCTGATCGTGTACGCGCAGAGCGGCAGCGCCGTCGCCCGCGCGTTCCTCGGTTCGGGAGTGACCGCCCTGTCGGCGGAGCCGTTCCCCTTCTCCCAGTTCAGTGCCGAGGAGACCGTCCTGTACCGCTACCGCACGGTGGGCGGCGCGGCATGACCTCCGCCACGCGCCGGGCCCACGCCCCCCGGACAACCCACGCGGCCGCGCCACTCGACGCCGAGACCCGAGCCGGTACCGGCCAGGCCGTCGATACCGGCCACGCCACCCGTACCGGCCACGCCACCGGCAGCGGCCATGCCGCCGGTACCGGCCACGCCCCCTGTCACCACGGCGAACTCCTCCAGGGCGTCTTCCTCGACGCCGACGGACGCAGGTGCGCGGGTCTCGTCACCCTCCCGCTGGCCGGCCCCGGCAGCCGGGCCGACTTCGTCCGTCGGCCCGGCACACCGCCCGAGGCACTCACGGTCCTCCCCGCCGACCGGGGGAAAGCCGCACGCGCCGCACGCCTCGCGGTGACGGAGTGCGCGCGGCAGGTCGGACTGCTTCCCAGCGGCGGGGAGTTGCTGCTCTCCGGAGACGTACCGGTGGGCCTGGGCATGGGCAGTTCCACCAGCGACGTGATCGCGACGGTCCGTGCGGTCGCCGACTCGTACGGGCTTCGCCTGGCCCCCGACGCCGTCGCCCGCCTCGCCGTCCGCGCGGAACGGGCCAGCGATCCGCTGATGCTCGACGCCCGCCCGGTCCTCTTCGCCCAGCGGGAGGGCCGGATCCTGGAAGTCCTCGGTCCGGCCCTCCCGCCCCTGGTCGTCGTGGGCTGCGTCCTCGGCGGGGGAGCACCGGTCGACACCCTCGCCCTGCCCGTACGGGAGTTCACCGGCGCCGACGTCCAGGAGTACGGGCGGCTGCGCGCACTCCTGCGCCGTGCGATCGCCACCGGGGACGTACAACTTCTGGGGCAGGTCGCAACGGCCAGCGCGCGACGCGGTCAACAGGCCCTGCAGCAATCGGAGTTCGAGGACCTGAACGCGATCGCCCGGCGATTCGGGGCGGCAGGCGTACAGATCGCGCACAGCGGCGCCGTGGCAGGCGTCCTGTTCGACCCGGCCGCACCCGGGGACCTCCGTTCTCGCCTCCGCGCCTGCCGCCACGCCCTGAACGCCCACGGCATCCCCACCACCCGCACGTTCACCACCAAGGAGCTGCTCGATGGACCAGCACGTCGCCGAGGCGATCGGCCGGCCCGACCTGATACGTCTCGGCGACCGTCTCGTCTGCCTGCGCTTTGAGACGATGAAGGTGGTCTCCGCGCTCGCCGCCGTACGCCACCTCCTCGACACCGGAGTCGTACGCCGCGGGGACACCCTGCTCGACAGCTCCAGCGGGATCTACGCGTACGCCCTCGCCCTGGCCTGCCACCGGCACGGCATGCACTGCCACGTCGTCGGCTCCACGACCGTCGACAGGACCCTGCGCACCCAGCTCGCCGTACTGGGCGCCACGCTCGAACAGATGGAACCCTGCGACGACCTCAAACTCGACCAGAAGCGACGCGTCGAACGGATCCACGAGATCCTCGCCGCACACCCCGAGTACCACTGGATGCGGCAGTACCACGACGACATCCACTACCTCGGCTACCGTGGCATCGCCGACCGCATCCGCGAGGAGACGGGCACGGAGCGACTCACCGTCGTCGGCGGAGTGGGCTCGGGCGCCTCCACGGGCGCCCTCGCGCGCTACCTGCGCGACGCCTCCGGCGGCGTGTCGGGGAACGTGCCGGGCCGTGCCGCACACGGCGCCCCGACCGATGTCGAACTCATCGGCGTCCAGCCCTACGGCAGCCTCACCTTCGGCGCCCAGCACACCTCCGACCCCGAGATCATCATCGCGGGCATCGGGAGCTCCATCCCCTTCGGCAACGTGTCCCACGAGCTGTACGACACCCTCCACTGGATCTCGTTCGACGCGGCCCTGTCCGGCGCCGTCGACCTCCTGCGCCGCCACGCCGTCTTCGCGGGCCTCTCGACCGGCGCCGCCTATCTCGCCGCCCGTCACGAACACGACCGCGCCCCCGAACGCACCGTCCTCTTCATCGCCCCCGACACCGGCCACCGCTACACCGACACCGTCTACGCGCGCCACCGCGAAGCGGCGCCCCTCGCCCACCTCGCCCCCAGGGACATCGCCGACCAGACCGAACTCGCCCTTCCCTGGTCCCGGATGCCCTGGAACCGCACCCCGAGCCCACCACTCGGCGCCTGACACCCCGACCCGACCCGACCCGACCCGGCCCGACCCGACCGACCCGGGCCCAGGAGCAGGCCTCCGTACGCCACTATGGGATGTTTGCTGTGATCTACGCCTGATAGAGGCGGAAAGCGGGGAACGGTGCGAAACGGTGGCGGTTACGGCGAGGACTCCACGCAACAGGGCGACGGCTGGCTCCGCCTTCTGCTGTACGTGGCGTTCCTCCTGCTCCTGGGCTCCGCCCTCACCCGCTTCCTGATCCGGCACACCGGCGAGAACCTCGCCCCCTGGGTCATCGCCCTCTCCGCCACCCTGGCGGTGCTCTACGTCGTCGAACCGCTCCTGGGCCCCAGCCCGACGAAGCGCCGCTACGTCTGGCTCGGGGCGGTCGTCGCCGTCTGGATGGCGCTGGTCTGGCTTGCGCCGAGCTTCGGCTGGTGCGCGGTCCCGCTCTTCTTCATCGGGCTGCGCACCCTGCGGCCACCGGCCGCGATCGCGCTCATCGCGCTGATCACCGCGGCCTCGGTGACCGCCCACCTGCGGCTGGCCGGTCGGCTGGACGTCGACGTGTTCCTCGCGCCGCCGGCGATCGCCGCGATCGCCGTGGCGGTGTTCGTCCAGATGGACCGCCAGGCGCGGCGCCAGCGCGAGCTGATCGACGACCTGATCCGCACCCGGCGCGAACTCGCCGCGATCGAGCGCCGCGAAGGCACCCTCGCCGAACGCCAGCGCCTTTCCATGGAGATCCACGACACCCTGGCCCAGGGCCTCTCGAGCCAGCAGATGCTGCTCCAGGCCGCCGACCGCGTCTGGGACACCGACCCGGCGACGGCACGCACCCATGTGCGTACCGCCACCGCGATCGCCGAGCACAACCTCGCCGAGGCGCGCCGCTTCGTCCACGACCTGGCTCCGGCCGACCTCGCCGACGGCGACGGCCTCGACCAGGCCCTGCGGAGGCTCGCGGAGCGCGAGACCTCCCACCGCCTCACCGTCCGCTGCCACATCGACGGCACCCCCGTCGAACCCCTGCCCGAGCGCGTCCAGTCCGCGCTGCTCCGCATCGCCCAGGGCGCCCTCGCGAACGTCCGCGAGCACTCCGGCGCGACGACCGCGGCGCTCACCCTGACGTATCTCGACGACCAGGTCGTCCTGGACGTCGCCGACGACGGCCACGGCTTCGACCCCGCGGCCGAACCCGCCACCGGAGCGACGGCGGCCCGGGGCCGAGGAACGGATCGGGAGGGGAGGACGAGGGGCGGTGAGCCGGCGGGCACACGCGGCCACGGCCTCCCCGCCATCAGGACCCGCACCCGTCAACTCGGCGGCACTCTCACCATCGAGTCCCTCCCGGGCGAGGGCACGGTCCTCTCCGCGGCGATCCCCGTCCGCGCGGCGACGACCTGACCCGCCACCGTCCCGCACCACACGGACGGGCTTCGCCGGACGTCGATCCGGCGCTCCCCAGCGCGGTACGCCGGCGCGCCGTCAGATGCCGCAGCTGGACGCCGACCAGAAGCGGCCTGCCCGGTGGTCGAGGTGGGTGTGGTCGCCGTGTCCGGGGTAGCCGGGGCCGAGGATCCCGTTGAAGCCGTGGTTGCGGGCCTGCTGGGCCAGCAGGCACAGCGAGTGGGGTCCTGCGCCGAGGTCGGCCGCGTCTCCGTAGAGATGGCGGCTCGAGGCGGCGCCGCCGACCGCGTCGTTGCAGGCCTGGCTGCGGAAGCCGCTGGTGACGCGGATGCTCTGGTCGCCGAGGGCGTGCCGAAGGGCCTCCAGCTTCCACATCGTGCGCAGGGCGTTGGACTTGGCGGTGGCCGCGCTCACGGCGCCGCCGGCCCAGGTGGTGTTGCAGTCGTTGAGCTCGGCGTAGGAGAAGTGGACGGGAGTGCAGTCGTCGTCCTGGAGCGCGTAGATCTTGCTGAAGGTCGCGGGGCCCGCGACACCGTCGGCGGCCAGCCCGTAGGCGGCCTGGAAGCGCTTGACCGCGGCCGCCGTGCCCGGGCCGTACTCGCCGTCGATCGCCAGCACCCCGCCGTAGCCGGGATACCCGGCCACGCGAATCTGCAGCGCCGTGACATCGGCGCCAGAGGCGCCCTGGGAGAGGGTGCGCGACCAGGTGTAGCAGCCGTCGGCCTGGGCGGTGCCCGCGGTGGCCATCACTCCACCCACCGAGGCAGTCATGATCATGACAAGTGAGAGAAGTAGTCGGAGCGGCAGGGAACGCAGGGGGCGTCGGGACATCGATCCTCCATGGCCTCACGAATCCGAGGTGACTCAGGGCTGAGAGTCCCCCCGAGACTGACGGCCCGGTCGACGCGCGTCAACCACACCCGAGCAGGCGTCATTTGTCGGGCCAATGGCGCCCGGATGAACGGGACGCCGCTCCGGCCGCCACCGCCACCGCCACCGCCACCGCCACCGCCACCGCCGGTGGTGGTGCCGGAGGAGGCGGTCGTGAGGGGGAGGTCGAGGTGACCCCGTAGCGGGCGTCCGTCCCCCACCCGCCGGGGAGGTCGTTGAAGGCAGGCGTTGAAGGCAGGCCGTCGCGGGCGTCAGGACATGAACCCCCGGAGCGTCGCCTGCCACCTCGCGCACCACAGCACGCCCTGCGTCACCCCCAAGGCGCGCGACCGACAGGAGTCGTCGGCGATCCCCGGCAGTGTCTTCTCGACGACGGGCAGAAGGTCCTGAGCGAACGCGCTCCCCGGACGGAAGTCGAGGTATCTGCTCCTGCGGGTGGCGGGCTCCCCGCCGTACATCTCCGTATGACGGTCCCTGACGCTCTCCTCCGTCGCCTCCAGCAGCCCCCGGGCGTGGTCGGCGGTCACCTCCCCGAGTGCGCAGGCCGTCACCCGGTCGCCGCCCTCGTGTTCACGGGCGAGGCAGCCGTCGCGCAGGGTCTTCGCGAGCAGTGCGGCCGGGTCGGCGGCCAGCGCCTCCCGTACGTACCCGTCGACGTGCTTCACCGCCCCGGCGACGACGAACGGCTCCACGTGAAGCAGCAGATCCTGCAGCGCGAACAGGCCGCCCGCGCCGGACGACCGTACGCGCCGCGCACGCTCGTCCAGGATCCCGGCCATCAGTTCCCGCAACGGCTCCGATGCGGCCACCTGCCTGGTCACCTTCGGGAACGGCGTCAGACAGTGCCGTGTCACGGTGTACCCCAGGCTTCCCCGTACGGCTCCGGTCAGCTCGCCGCGGATCGGCTCGCGGAAGCCGGGGTCCGCCAGCACGGACTCGACACCGGCGGTCCCTCGCCGCTGGATCCACTGCAGGGCGTAGACACCCTGTTCGTCCGCCGGCTCACCGAGCGGCATCCCCACCCGCCGCATCAGGGCGAGCAATCCGAGATCGAACCCGACGCCCCAGAAGTCGCCTCCCAACGACCGGGTCTTCAACCCGACCAGCGGATCGCGGGCCTCACCCGCCGCACGCGTCAGGGCGGCAACCGATGCCACGACCGGTTCCAGCCCGGCGACGGGCTGCCGCAGGCCCGCGTACCGCGTGAACAACCGCGTCAGCCAGGCGTTCGCCCTCTCCGCCGACTCGAGCGAGGAGGGTTCGGCCGTCCCCGTGAACCGCTCCAGGAGTCCGACGCGCGCCGACAGCGCGAGCCACGCCTCCGCGGCCGCCGTCTTCGCCGCAGCGGAAGAACCCCCCGGCTCCGGAAAGTGGGTCCTCAGACGGTCGGCGGTGTCGGCGTGCTCCGCCAGGTCCCGCTCCAGCGGCCCGGCCCATGCCTCCCAGACGGACACCGCAGCTCTCTCGAATCCGCCGTTGCGCAGCAGCAGATGAAAGATCTCCGTGTGCGTGTCGTCCACGGTCGGCGGGCCGCCCACGCCCGGCGCGAGCTCGACGGCGAACGACGACGGGATGTCCCGCTGCCGGGGTTGCGTGCCCCCGTCGTCGACGACCGACGTCGGCATCGCGTTCTCCGCCCGGCACCACTCCAGGGCGAGCCGGCGATAGCTCTCGTACGCGTGGCCCTCCGACGAGCGTGCGGCGAGGTCCGTGCGGTACTGCTTGAGCAGCTTCTCGTCGACGACGCCCAACTCGCGGAACTCCGAGACGAGCTCCCGCAGAGCGTCCTCGTCGATTCCACCCAGCCGCCGCTCGGCCGTCCGCGCCTCGACGTACAGCGGCCTGGCCATGGCGACGCTCCCCTCCGCGGCCACGATCCGCGCGCCCTCGTCCAGGGCGTACGGCAGCAGTTCGGGCTGATTCACGGTCAGCTTCCGCAGGCTTGAAAGGAGTCGGGTCGCGGCCCTGCCCGGCTTCGTCGCCGCGGTCTTCGCGCAGATCCGCAACGGGGCCAGCAGGCCCAGCGCCTCCCGTGCGAGCCCGGGGTGCGCACGGCAGACCCTGGTCAGGAGGTCCAGAGGCCGGATCGGCGCCCTGCCCACGGGCGTGGCCTCGCCGGCGTCCGGGTCCAGACCCAGCGCCCGCGCCACCGCGTCCTGAGCCCCGACGGCCCGTGCCACGGCAAGACGTACGAAGCGTTCCTCGCCGTCCAGCAGCGGCGAGAGGTAGTGCCGCGCGGTCACCCCTTCCTCGTCCGGACCGGCGGGCGGACCCGCGAGGACCGCACCCGCGGCGAGCAGCTGCCGCGCACCGGCGGGCTGCCGAGGCGCGGGGCTGCCGGCCTCCGGTGCGCCGGCCGTGGCGTACTCGGCGCACGTCGCGAGGAAGGCCTGATAGACGGATCCGGAGTCGGCCGGCACCTGCTGGGACGAACCTCCCGAAGGGGCCTCCCGCTCGTCGTAGAGGACCGCCATCGCCCTGATTCCCTCGGACCAGACGGGCCGGGGCACCGCGTCGTACGCCCCGGCCCCCTGCCGGCCCCGCGCCTCGGCGAACCGGAGGTCGTACAGGCTCACCGGTGCCGCGGGGCCCTGATGGCGCAGGTCGGCCACCATCCCGTACATCCGCCCGCCGTGCCCGAAGGAGAAGCCCGCACGTTCCCCGCCGATCCGCCCGCCGAAGGACCGCACCACCCGCTCGACATGCGCACCCGACGCGAACACGGCGCCGTGGAAGGCGGAGATCCCCTCGCGCAGGCCCCGGCCTCCGGGCGCGGGGGAGCAGTCCGGCCGTACGTACACCGCACGGTCCAGCTGCTCGACCCCCTGTTCCCCGCCCAGCGAGACGAGCGCCTTCCGCCACCGCTCGAGGAGGCCGGTGCCATGCGGATCGAGGAGCACCGGATGCGGGATCACGACGACGGCGTCGTCCAGCGCGCGCTCCTCCCCGTCGAGCCCCGCCACGACGAGCGCACCGCCCGGCCGGGCCACCACGCCCGTGAGCACCCCGGCCCGCTCCACGTCCGCCCCGGTCCCGCCGTACGGCGCGACCACCGCGTACCGCAGGGCGCGCCGCCAGTACGGGTCGGGCCACACCTCCCGTATCAACGCGGCGGACACCGGCAGGGATCGCGTCATCCACCGCTCGACGCTCGTGAGCACCCCGGCGGCATGGTCACCGATCCACTCGGCCAGCGCGGTCAGCTCCCGCACCACCGGCTCGGCACCGAGCGAACCCGGCACCTTCTTCAGCTCCCGCCCGGCCGCGGTCCGGCACCGCACCACAGGCTTCGGCCCGGATCGGAGATCGAGTGTCACCTCGTGCTCCCCGACAGCCCTCCACACACCGTTCGAACTCATCGCCCTACCCCCGTCGTGCGTCGCCGCCCCAGGAGTCCGAGCAGCTGACCACAACGTACCGGGAGCCACTGACAACGCCCTCCGCCGAGGTGCGCCGGCCGTCGGACGACCCTGATCGGCAACCAGGGCTCGCCGTCCGCCATCCGCAGCGCGCACCCCGGCGCGCCCGTGCGGCTCCCGCCGGGCTCACCGGCCGTTGTCAGACCCTCGCGAGAGGATCTCCTCATGACGACGATTCCCGCCGATGAGGCGCTGTCCGGCCTGTCCGGCCTGCCCACCGTGTCCGACCGCGCCGCGTACGAGGCCGCTCTCCAACACCTCCGTGAGGCCTCGCAGTCCTACTACGCGGACGGCGACAGCGCGATGGACGACACCTCGTACGACCGGCTTCGCCTCGCCGTCCTGGCCTGGGAGGAGCAGAACCCCGCGGAGGTCTCCCCGGACAGCCCCACCGGCCTCGTGGCCGACGGCGCCGCCCCGGCCGGCGACGTCGCGCACACCACCCGACTGCTGAGTCTGGACAACGTCTTCGACGCCGAGGGCCTGGTGGCCTGGGGCGCCTCCGTCGAGCGTCGCCTGGGCCGCGCCCCGGTCGGCGGATTCACCGTCGAGCCGAAGATCGACGGAGCGGCCGTGGCCGCCCGCTACCGCGACGGCCGCCTGGTGCAGGTCGTCACCCGCGGCGACGGCAGGCACGGCGAGGACGTCAGCCATGTGATCGGGCAGATCGACGGCCTGCCCGAGCAGCTCGCCGAGCCGGTCACCGTCGAGGTCCGGGGCGAGGTCGCCTTCACCCAGGAGCAGTTCGAGACGGCGAACGAGGTCCGCACCGCCCACGGCGCGCAGGTCTTCGTGAACCCGCGCAACGGCACGGCGGGCACGCTGAGGGCGAAGGGCCGCCCGTACCGGCTCCGGATGACGTTCTGGGCGTACGGGGTGGTGGAGCTGGACGGCGTTCCGTTCCTGCCGGCGGGTGCGACCCACGCCGAGGCGCTGGCAGCCGTGGCCGACGCCGGGGTGCAGACGACCGCGGCCTCGCCTGCGGGCCTGCTCGTCGTCTCCGACCTGGCCGCCGCCCAGACGCAGGCCGACGCCGTCGCCGCGATGCGTACGGAACTCCCCGTAGGCATCGACGGACTGGTCATCAAGCTGAACGACACGTCCGAGCAGGAGGCGGCCGGCCTCGGCTCCCGCTTCCCGCACTGGGCCATCGCGGTCAAGCTGCCCGCGATCGAACGGCAGACGGTCCTCGAGGACGTCGTGTGGGAGGTCGGCCGCACCGGCGTCCTGGCCCCCACCGCCATCCTCACCGCCGTCGAGATCGACGGATCGACGGTCACCCGTGCCACCCTGCACAACCCTGCGGACATCCGCCGCCGCGACCTCCACATCGGCGACACCGTGACGGTGTACAAGGCGGGCGACATCATCCCGCGCGTCCAGGCGGCGGTCGTCCCGCTCCGCCCGGCCGGAGCGACGCCGGTGCCCCTGCCCGAGGCGTGCCCCCGCTGCGGCGGCGAGATCAACACGGCGCAGGAGCGTTGGCGCTGCGCGAAGGGCACGGCGTGCGCGCTCCCGGCCCTGATCGAGTACGCCGCCGGGCGCGAGATGCTCGACATCGACGGCCTCGGCAAGACGTACGTGGCGGCTCTGGTGGAGTCGGGCGACGTCCGCGACGTCGCCGACCTCTTCACACTGACCGTCGAGCAGCTGACGGCCGCGTCCGGCAGCGCCAAGCGGGGAGCCAAGCTCGCCGAGCAGATCGAGGCAGCGAAGGACCGCCCCCTCAACCGTGTCTTCTGCGCCCTGGGTGTGCTCGGCACCGGGCGCAGCATGTCCCGCCGCATCGCCCGGCACTTCCGCACCATGGACGCGATCCGGCAGGCCGACGCCGTCGAGATGCAGGACGTCGAGGGGATCGGCCCGGAGAAGGCCCCGGTCATCGTCGAGCAGGTGGCAGCGCTGGCCTCCGTCATCGACAAGCTGACAGCGGCGGGTGTCACCATGACCGAGCCCGAGGACGCGTCCGCAGCCCAGGGCGGCGGCCCGCTGGAGGGCAAGGTCGTCGTGGTCACCGGAAAGATGGCGGGCCCGCTGGACGGCTTCGGCCGCTCCGAGATGAACGCCCTGATCGAGAAGGCCGGGGGTCGCGCGGGAAGCAGCGTCAGCGCCAAGACGTCCATACTCGTGGCAGCCCCGTCCGCGAACGGCAAGCCGAGCTCGAAGGCGGTCAAGGCCGCCGAACTCGGCGTGGAGGTCCTCACCCCGGAGGCCTTCGCGGAGCGGGTCGCCGAGTATCTGGCCTGATGGCTTGCCGGCCTGATGGGCCGATGAGCTGATGAGGGAGGGGGCGCGGCGGTTCGCCGCGCCCCCGGGTCGCCGCGGGGCGACGATGAAACCTCATGCCGAAGGCGCGGAGCCCACGAACCGACGCACCCCGCTCTGCCGGCGCGCACGACTGCTCCGTGGCTGTCGCCTCGATCGGGATCGGGAGCACGACAACCGATGAGTTCGTGCGCCCCGGCCGGTCCACCCTTCACCACCCAAGCGTCCAAGGAGCGGCAGATGACCGAATCGACGACATTCGACCTCGGGCCGCAGACCCGCGTCGTGGCCCGTCTCGCGGCGGCGGTCCCCGACGAGCGGCTCGCCGACCCGACGCCCTGCCCCGACTACGCGGTCGGGACCCTCCTGGGCCACCTCACCGGACTTGCCGTGGCCTTCCGCGACGCGGCCCGCAAGGACCTGGGACCCACGACGAGCACGGCCCCGGACACCGCTCTGCCCTCCCTCCCCGCCGACTGGCGCGAAGTGCTGCCGCAGGTGCTGGGTGAACTGGCCGAGGCCTGGAGGGAACCGTCCGCCTGGACGGGCATGACCCGTGCGGGCGGCGTGGACCTGCCCGGTGAGATCGCGGCGGCGGTCGCCGTCGACGAGCTGGTGATCCACGGCTGGGACCTGGCCCGGGCCACCGGCCAGGAGTACACCCCGGACGACACCGCGCTGAGGGCCTCGCACGCGTTCCTGCTGGCGGCCGCGGAGGACGAGACCCGCGGCGGAGGCATCTTCGGACCCGTGGTGGCCGTCCCGGGCGACGCACCGCTCCTGGACCGGGCGGTCGGTCTGAGCGGCCGGGACCCGGGCTGGACGCCACCGGCGGCCCGTGCCCGGTGAGGGAGTCGGCCGGCGGGGGAGAGGGACGGCGGGATGCGGCGGCGATCGCGTCGTCCCCGCCGTCCTCGCCGCCCCACGGACGCGTCAGTCGTGAGCAGGAGCGTGGGCAGGAGCAGGAGCAGGAGCAGGAGCAGGAGCAGGAGCGGGTGAGGATCCAGTGCCCGGCCCCACTGCGTCCGCGAGTGCCAGAGGCGTCACGGTCCGGAGGAACGGCACGATGACCACGAGCGTGGCGACGGCGAACACGGCGAAGGCGGCGCGGATCCCGAACCACTCGGCCAGTAAGCCGACCAGACCGGCGCCGAGCGGCATCGCGCCCCAGCTGAAGAGCCGGGCCGCGGCGTTGTACCGGCCGAACATGGCGTCGGGGACGAGACGCTGACTGATGGTCCGTGAGTTGACCGTCCACAGGATCCCGCCCACGCCACCGACGAAGGCGCCGCCGGCCACGACCCAGAGGCTCGTGGAGAACACCGGGGCGGCGACCATGGCGGCGGTGCCGATGAGGTCGGCGAACATGGACCAGCGCCGGCCGAGCAGACGGTTGACGCTCGTGACGGTGAGCGCGCCGACCAGGCCGCCTGCGCCGAGGGCGCTGAGCAGCAGGCCGTACTCCCGTGTGCCGAGGTCCATCAGCGAGGTGGCGACCAGCGGCATCAGCGCGAGCCAGGCTCCCCAGCAGGCGGAGAGCACGGTCAGGGCGAGGGCCATCAGCCGCAGCAGGCGCTGCTGCCAGAGGAAGCGGACGCCCTCGGCGATGCGCTGGTTGACGGAGCCCGCCGGGCGGGTGCCCGACGCCGGCTTGAACCGGCCCACGAGGAGAAGCAGGATCAGCGTGCCGACGAGGTAGCCGACTCCGGTCCAGCCCAGCGCCACACCGGCGCCCGCGGCAACCAGCAGGCCGCCGACGAACGGCCCGCAGAACTCGTTGCAGGCGGTTTCGGCGCCTGCCACCCACGCGTTGGCCCGCTCTCGCCCCGCCGGGGCCACCAGGGAGGGTACGAGCGTGGCGGCGGAGGTCAGCGCGACCACCTCGGCGACGCCGAGCACCAGTCCGGCGACGTACAGCGCGGGGACGGTCACCGCCTCGCGCAGCGCGAGCGCGAGCAGTGCCGTGACCACGAGCATGCGCGCCGCGTCGGCGATCCAGAGCAGCAGCCGCCGGTCGAAACGGTCCACGAGGACGCCGACGTGGAGGGCGACGAGCAGCCACGGCAGCGTGAGGGTCAGCGCCACTCCGGCCACCTGGGCCGGGGAGTCGGTCAGTCGCGTCGCCATCAGGGGCAGGACGACCTTGGTCACGCCGTCGGCGAGGTTCGTGAGCGCCGTGAACCCCACGAGGACCGCGGTGTTGCGGTTGCTGTGATCGTGCGGAGCCGCCGTGCTCGTCGCCTTGGCCGGCAGCCCACCACCTCCTTTCCCCGCCGTCGCCTTGGCCGACTGCTGATCGGTCACCACGCCGTCCATGACTAACCCCCTAAGCCTCTTTGATGGTCAGTATGGCAGGGGTATCGTGGGAACGCAGTACCGAACCGGCCATTCGTCATCGAGAGATCGACGGCGGACGGACAAGACAACTCCCCATGGAAGGCGGCGCGTTCGTGCTCGACCCGTCCCCGGCCGCCGAGCTCATCGAGGCCTTCACCAACACCGTCGACCTGGAGAGCGGCGACGACGACGTCGCCACGCCCGCCCGACTGGCGGACTGGCTGACGGGCCGTAACCTGGCGGAACCCGCCCTCCGGCTGACCGCCGAGGAGCACGGGGCCTTCCTGGCGCTGCGTGCCGGCATCAGAGAGGCCCTGGACACCGACGACCCGGTGGCACCGGACCGCCTGGCCCCGGCCGACGCGGTACTGGCCGAGGTCCCGGTCCTGGTCTCCCTCGGGACTCCGGGCACACCCCTGACCCCGGCCCCAGGCGGTCCCCCCGCGCGTACCGCCCTGGCCCTGCTGGCGGTCGCCTGGGCGGAGGTCGTGCTCACCGGCCGGATCCACCGGCTCAAGCGCTGCGCGGAGCACACCTGCGGATGGGTCTTCTGGGACGCCTCGAAGAACCACAGCCGCCGCTGGTGCTCGATGCGCGTGTGCGGCAACCGCACCAAGTCACGCCGATACGTGGCCCGGCAGCGCGACTGAAGGGACGCGGTGGTGTGGCGTGTTGCGCGCGCGATTCCTGGTGTACGAGGGCTGTTCTTCCAGGCCCCGAGGCCCCACGATGCTGCTGACTACTCGTGCGTAACACGTCGTAGGGGGAAGTGTGTTGAAGCCCGGTTCCCGGATCGCCGCCAGGATCGCCGTTCCGATGCTCGCCACCGTCATGGCGTTGCTCGTCCCCACCGCCACGGTCCGAGCCCAGGCGCCCGTACGGAGCGCCGCCGCCCACACGCCGGTCGTGTTCGTCCACGGCTACAACGCCGACCCCGGTGTGTGGGGCGGCCTGCGTGCGGACCTGAAGGCCGACGGATACACGGACGGCGAGCTGTACTCCTTCGGCTACGACACGCACCGGTCCGTGAACGAGGTGCTGTCCGGCGAACTCGCCGCGTACATCGAGGGCGTGAAACGCCAGACCGGTGCCGGCCGGGTCGACCTCGTCGCGCACTCCTTCGGCAGCCTCGTCACCCGCTGGTACACGAAGTACGACCCCGCCGGCCAGGCCTCGGTCGCCCACTGGGTCTCCCTCGCCGGTCCGAACCACGGCACGAGCACCGCATGGGCCTGCGCCCTGTGGGACCAGGCATGCCGCGACATGACTCCCGGCTCGTACGTCCAGAAGGGCCTCGCGTCGGGCGACGAGACGCCCGGGAGTGTCCGCTACGCCACCTGGTGGTCCCACTGCGACGAGGTCATCAACCCCGACAACAGCGTTCCCCTGACCGGCGCGACCAACAACGCGGCGGGCTGTCTGGCCCACAACGACCTCCTCGGCGACGACACCGTCTCCCAGGGCGTCCGGGCGTTACTCCGATCCTGAGGAGCCGGGCGGCTTCTCGCCCTCACGGTGACGCCGGAGGAACAGCTGGGGGTGCTGGGTGCACGGCTGTACGACGCGATCGGCGGCGCCTACACCGCCACGCGACGTACGGATCCGCGGATCGCCGCGCAGATCTGGGGCGCACTCGGGGACGCGCGGACGGTACTGAACGTCGGGGCAGGCACCGGCTCCTACGAGCCCGCCGACCGCGAGGTGACCGCGGTCGAGCCGTCGGCGGTCATGCGCGGGCAGCGGCCTGCCGGCTCGGCGCGATGTGTGGCCGCCGCAGCGGAGAGCCTGCCGTTCTCCGGCAGGTGGGCGGCGCGGAACGGTGACCTGACGGGCCTCGACTCGGCGGATCTCGGCCTCCGCCTGCTCATGACATGAACCGCGTCCGAGCAGCCGCATCGGCGGCACAGCTGCCCTGGAGCGATGCGCCGGTCATGCGCGGCGCCCCGCTCTCGTTCACCTGTGGTGCGGCATCACAACGCGGTCAGGCGGAGGTCCCCGGCCCAGCTGTCACAACGGACCCGGCCGGTGGGAAACGAAAGCTCCAGGGCGACGCGTCCGGTGTGCGGCTCGTGGTCTTCCCGCACCGCCAGGACGGTTTCCCCCACGTGCTCCGCGAACGGGGTCTCCTTGCCGATCGCTCCCACCGTCACGAGTCCCGACTCGCCCATGTCGTAGCCGGCGTGCGGCTCCGACATCTCGACGATCAGGCACCAGTCCGATCCGGTGGTGATGAGGACGGCGGCCCCCTGGTCGTCGACCAGCCACACATCCAGCGGGCCCTCGGGGGCGGCACCGCCGTACACGTGCCACGACCCCACGACGTGGACGAGCCGACGCCCGACCAGGCTCTGCGCGCTCACCCCAGCACCGTGCAGGGGGCACGTGTTCGGGTCGACCGACTTCATCGACGAACAGTACCCCCGACCGGGCTTCCAGCTCGTGGCTTTGTGTGTGGGGGGGCAAAGCCTCAGGCCTGGAGGAGCCTGCGCTTCTGCTCCTCGAACTCGGCGTCGGTGAGTACGCCCTGGTCCCTGAGCTCGCCGAGCTGCTTCAGCTGATCGATCTTGCTCGACATGTCGGAGGCCGCCGGAGCGGGCGCGGCCGCAGGGGGCGGGGGCGGTGGCGGAGCCGCGTACTGCGGTTCCTGCTGTGCCGCCCATCGCCCCTGCTGGCGGCGGCTCACCCGGTTCGATACGGCGGTTGCGGTTCCGGCGACGACGGCCGTACGCGCGACACCGCGGAGGAGGCCTGGCATGGAGGTTCCCTTCTTTCCTCGACTGACGTCGGGCGACGCTCAGCCGGCGTCGTCCGTGCTGTCGAGCGCGGCCAGGAGGGCGGGAACCGGGATCCGCCCGGAGGCGACCACCTGGGCACCGCCGCGGGAGAGGGCCGCCGCGAAGGGCGCGGCCCAGCGGTTCTCGTAGACGAGGACGCCGGCGGAACTGCCCGGCTCCAGGGCGCTCGCGGCCTCTTCGAGGTCGTCCTGACCGAGGAGTCCGGAGGACACGCCCTCGAAGACGGCCAGGTCGAGCTCGCCGTCACCGGTGAGGTCGGCGATCTCCAGGCCGCTCACGGATCCGTCCTCCTCCTTCCTGACGAACGTCAGGTCGAGGATGCGAATGAGTCCGCGGTCCACGAGATCGACCAGGAGGGGGAGGCCCTCGCCGGTCATTCGACTGCCGGGGAACTCCACGATCAGGTAGTCGATCGGTCCCAGTTCTTCCGCTTCGTCGTTCACGGCGCAACCCCTGGTGTCGTGGCTCTCTCGGTGGATCCATTCCATCACCGGGCGGGTCCCCGCGCATGTCGGTACGGATGAGGCGCACCCCGACCCCCGACCCCCGAGCGAGAGCCCGACCGCGACCGCGACCGCCGTTCGAGGTCCGACGTCCGAGGTCCGACGTCACGTGAAAACGGTTGGCGGGCCGCGGGCGACCGTTGCTAGCCTCGCGGAGGCCGTGCGAGAGAAAGAGGAGGTGGTACCCGTGAACGCAGAATCGACATGGGTGCTCCCCTCCGGGGTCACGGTCGGGCGATAGGTCGTCCGGGAGCGCCTTTCACGAGCCCTCCCGAAAGGCACGACCGTGCACTTCACTTCCGAACGGCGTCTCGACGACGGCGTCCTCGAGCGCGAATTCACCCTCGGCGAGACTCCCGGCACCCTGTGGACGCCCGTATCCGCACGGGCCCCGCTGGTCCTGATGTCCCACAACAACGGCCTGCCCAAGGCGGACCCCCGGCTGGTGGCCCGGGCCCGGTACACCGCGTCGCGCGGCTACGCGGTGGCCACCATCGACGCCGCCGGATGCGGCGACCGTCCCCGCTCCGCCGCCGACGAGCAGGTCCGCGCCGAGCTCCGGCGGGCGATGCGGGCCGGCGAGCCGGTCGACGAGATCTTCGAGTCCCTCATCGGCCCGCTGGTCGAGAACGCGGTCCCGGAATGGCGGACCACCCTGGACGCCGTCCTCGAGCTGCCGGGGATCGGCGGCCGGGTCGGGTACTCCGGGGGCTGGACCGCGCTCGGGATCCGGCTGGCGGTGGCAGAGCCGCGCATCGCCGCCGCGGGGTTCTTCGCCGGGGGATTCGTGCCCCGTGCCCAGCGCGAGGAGGCCCGGCAGGTCACCGTTCCCCTGCTGTTCCTGTTGCAGTGGGACGACGAGGGAAACCCCCGGCAACGGGCCCTGGACCTCTTCGACGCCTTCGGCAGCAAGGAGAAGACCTTGCACGCCAATCTCGGGGGACACACCGGCACCCCGAGGTTCGAGCTGGAGGACGGGTGCCGGTTCCTGGACCGGCACCTGAAGTGACGCCGGGCCGTCCGGCGCGCGGCAGACCGTAGCCGGCGCCGGCCAGGCCGCCGCCGTCAGGACCGGTCCAGGCCCTCCTCGACGGCGGCGGCCGCCCTGCGTACCCCCTGAGCACCCCCTGAGCCTCCCCGTCCTGCCCCGCACGGGACAGGCGACGCCCGTCGGCCCGGTCAGTCGCAGTCGTACGTGAACGTCGCGTCCGACGAGTGGGCGGTGGGGGAGGTGATCACGAGCCGCGCCACGGCCTGGTGGGTTCCGGGCCCGTGGAAGGTCCACAGGAGGTGGAGCCGCGCCTCCTTCTGCCCGCGGGCCAGCTTCTCGCGCAGGGCCCCGGACCGGGTTCCGTCGCTGCGTTCCCAGCGGTACGTCAGGGTGCCGGGCCGCCCGTCCGTGCGGACCAGGCCCACCACGTCCGCCGTGCCGTCGCAGGCGAGCCGGGGCCCCGGGGCGCTGACGGTGACGCCCCGCACGGCGACGCCGGGTCCGTACTGCCGCCAGGCGAGGAAGAGCAGGACGGCGACCAGGACGACGGCGGCGAACGCGTAGCGCCAGGGCCATCGCGAGCGGGCGGGTCGCGGAGCGGGGACGCCGGGGAGCGTGCCGTGCCAGATCTCGACGACCGTGGGACTGTTCTCGGCCCGCCGCAGGGCCGCGGCGGTCACGCCCGGACCGAACCGCAGCACGTCGCCCTCCACCCGGTCGGGTGCCGCCTCGGGCGTCGGACGCTCGAACCAGTGGCTGCCGAGCTCGGTGGCGCTGTAGTCGTCGTCGTTCATGAGATCGTGCACCGCCGGATGAAGATCTGCTGCAGGGAACCGCCGTTCGAGGCGGCGGGGTACGTGGTCGCGCGCAGGCCCCAGTAGCACCCGGCACCCCGGACGTCGTGGGCGAGCGCGAGGGTGTACCGGGTGGCTCCCTCGCGCTGGTAGGTCTCGGAGCCGTCGGGCGCGCCCGGTGTCCCCTTCTCGTCCCCGGTGAACCACTCGATGTGGATCGTCACCGGCCCCGTTCCGTCCGTCGTGACCTCGACGCTGCCCGAGGCCGTGGTCGACCCCGTCTGGCGCAGGCTCGTGACGGAGACCGCGGTCACGGCGACGGGCGCGGGAGCGGAAGTCGTGGTCGTGGGCGTGACGGTCGGAGTGGTCGAGGGGGGCGGGGACGTGGGCGTCGGCGCGGTGGGTGATGTGGAGCCGGACGTGGGCGTCGGGGGAGAGGTCACGGTCGGCGTCGTCGCCGTGTCGTCGGTGGGAGGCGCGTCGGAGACGCTCGGCCCGGTGCTCCCGGAGGGGGAGGGAGTCGTCGTCGTGGCGGACGGAGAGAGTTCGGGGCCCGGGGACGACGGCGATGGCGACGGCGGTGCCGCGTCGGGCCCCGGCGGGGACGTGTCCGGCCCGGTGCTCGTCGTCGCGAAGGCCTCGGCGGCCTTGTCGCCGTTCGTCGCCTCGACGCCTGCTCGCGCGGCGAGGGCGAGCAGCAGCGCGAGGACGAGCGCGGCCGCACCCGCCGGCACCCCGCGAGGGAGACGCCACAGGGAGCTCGGCGGCGCCGGAAGCGTGGTGGTGGCGAGCGCGGTCGTGCCCTCCGACGCGCCGCCGCCGGAGGAGGGGAACAGCAGAGGCAGAAGGGCGGCCAACGTCGCAAGCCGCCCCCGGCCGCGCTCCTCCCAGCCCGGGCCGTAGGCGGCCGTGGCGACCGCCTCCAGCTCGGTCACGAACGCGGCGGCGTTCTCCGGCCGCTCGTGCGGGGACTTGGCCAGACCTCTCCGGATCAACGGGCGCAGCGGCTCTGGCGCCTGCCCGTCGGGGACGGGCGAGTCGATGTGCTGCAGAGCGAGTTCCGCGAAGTTGTCGCCGGAGAACGGCTTGCGGCCGGTCAGACACTCGAAGAAGGTCGCCGTCGCCGCGTAGACGTCGGCAGCCGGGGAGGCGGGAGCGCCGTTCCACTGCTCGGGCGCCATGTAGGCGGGCGTGCCGGCGACGCCCGGTGTTGCGCCCCGGCCGGCCGCGATCCCGAAGTCGACGAGCTTGGACGAGCCGTCGGCGGCGACCAGAACGTTCTCGGGCTTGTAGTCGCGGTGCACGACACCGGCCCGGTGGGCGGCGGCGAGGCCCAGGAGCGAGCCCTTCAGAACGACGAGAGCGGCCTCGGGTCCCGTCGACCCCTCCCGCGCGATGAGGGCGCGCAGGGCGACGCCGTCGACGAGCTCCATCACGATGGCGGCGCCTCGGGGCGCCTCGACGTACTCGTACAGCCCGACGACATGCGGACTGTCCAGGGCTCCGAGCAGCCGTGCCTCGGACCGGAACCCCCGCACGAAGGCCTCGTCCGAACGGAACCGCTCACTCAGGTACTTCACGGCGACCGGCAGGCCGGTGGCGTCGTGCATGGCAAGCACCACGCGCCCGCTGCCGCCGGCACCCAGCTCCCGGGCCTCGGTGTACCCCGGCACCACCCATGCGCCCATGCCCGTCCCCCTGACGCCGTGGCCGACTTTCCCCCTGACAGGGACAGATTCTCGCCACGGCCGGTTCCCCGGGGAAGGGGGCAACCGGGCCCGCTCCTGAACACGGCCCACGGGAGGGGCCCTTGGGAAGCCGGAGGCCCGGGGGAGGGCGCCGACCGGGCTGACGGTGATCGACTGACGCGCAGGGAGCGACGTACTGGCCGGGCCCGCCGCCCCGTCAGGAGCACCCGTACGCGCCACCCGTAAGTGCCATTCGTACGCGCCACTCGTACGTGCCACTCGTACGTGCCACTCGTACGTGCCCGCAGTCCCGGTCGCCCCGCTGACGGCGGCGGCCGTGCGGCTGGTGTACGCCCCTGCCCGCCGCCCCCGCCGCCCCCGCCGCCCCCGCCGCCCCCGCCGCCCCCGCCGCCCCCGCCGCCCCCGCCGCCCCCGCCGCCCCCGCCGCCCGTACCCGTCGGAGTCCACCGACCGCAGCGGCTTCGGACCGCGGCGACCGGGGCGTCGCCCGTCCCAGAGGCGCGCCGCCCCCCCCTGACGGGGGTCCGGCGCCCCTCCGCGTGACGCGTCCCTCTTCGTAAGGCGAACGCCTGCTCCGAGTGGAGTCCTTGAGTGGTGCGCCTCCCGCGGTCGACGCAAGCTGGCGCCGCCGACCTCGCCGGACAGCGCGGCGGGCGGCCACGCCCACGCGCCCCGGCCCCGAGCGGCGGGGGACGTCCGAGAAATGGGATCACATGGCGGAACACGACATCGGTCCGGACGACCCGCGCTCCGTTCGCGGGACCGTCAAGGCCGTACGGCGCCGGGCGGCGCGACCCGACACCCCGTCGGGGACTCCCCGCCGCGCACGCACCAGGACGGCGCTCGTCGCGGCCGGCCTGGCCGTGCTCGGCGCCCTCAGCCCCACCCCCGGCAGCGCCCTGTCACCCCCTGCCGAGGGGCCCCGACCAGGACACCCGGCACGGTTCGTGCCCGGCCCGTGCCCCGAGACGCCGGAGCCCATCCCCGGGCGGTGCGGACTCCTGGAGGTGCCGGAGAACCGCACCCGCAGGAACTCCCGGACCATCCGGACGACCGTCGCGATCATCCCGGCCGCCTCGGCGACGCCCGCCGCGGACCCCGTGGTGTTCATGGAGGGCGGTCCCGGCGGCGACGCGATCGGGGCCATCCCCTTCCTGATCGCCTCCCAGGTGAACAGGGACCGCGACCTGATCGTCATGAGCCAGCGCGGCGCCCTCCACTCGCAGCCGAACCTCGCCTGCCCGGAGCTGGACCGGTTCAACGCGGCCGCCGTCGGTCTGCCCTACGACGCGCCGTCGACCGGCCGAGGGCTGGTCCGCGCGGCGAAGCAGTGCCGGGACCGCCTGACGTCCGAGGGCAACGACCTCGCGGCCTACAACACCACCGAGAACGCCGCGGACTTCGCCGACCTCCGCAAGGCCCTCGGCATCAAGAAGTGGAACGTCTACGGCTACTCGTACGGCACCGACCTGGGCCTCACCTACCTGCGCCGGCACCCCCAAGGCATCCGCACGCTGGCGATCGACTCGGTCGTGCCGCCGCAGACCGTGAGCCTGCCGTGGGCCTGGGACAGCGCCCAGGAGGGGATCAACGCGATCTTCGCGGCATGTGAGGCCCAGCCCGCCTGCGCGTCCCGCTACCCGAACCTCTCCCGCACGCTCACTGAGCAGGTCCGGCGGCTGGAGGCGAACCCCCTGACGCTGACCGTACCGCCGCCGGGCGGCGGCACCCCGGTGAAGGTCGTCCTCGACGGTGGCACGCTGGTGAACCTGCTGGTCGCCAACGGCCGACTGGTCCCGTCCGCCGACGTCCCGGCCGCGCTCCACGAACTCGCCGCCGGCAACCCGGAACGACTCGCGCGGGCCCAGGCCGCCGGCGCGACGCCCGCCATCGGCGAGTTCGCCCACGGGCTGACGCACTCGGTCGCCTGCGCCGAATGGGCGCCGGGACACTCGAAGCGCGACCTGTTGGAGGCGGGCCGGCGGGCCTTCCCCGGCTTCCCGGACTCCGTGCTCGCCCACGCGCCGCAGCTGCCCTTCGAGCACGACCTGTGCCGCGCCTGGAACGTACCGGACCGCACCGCGGTCCAGCGGGTCGCCACCCACAGCAAGGTGCCCGCGCTCATCATCACCGGGACCTTCGACGCGAAGACCGGCGCCAGCTGGGGGCCGTTCGCCGGCCGCACCCTGCCCCGCTCGACCGCCGTGGTGGTCCCCGGGATCACCCACTGGGTGGTGCCCCAGGAGCCCTGCGCCGCGTCGGTCCTGGTCTCCTTCCTGGCCCGGCCGACCGCGCCCGACACGCGTTGCGTGGCGGGTGTCGTGCCCAAGCCGTTCACCATCATCCCCTGACCTGGAGACGCACGATGTCCCCTCGCACGACCCCCCGTCGGCGCCCCGCCCGGCGGATCCCGGCGACGCTGGCAGGAGCCACGGCCCTCGTCGTCGGCCTTGCCGCGACGCCCGCGCACGCCGAGTCCGGCACCGACGGTCCGAGCGGTCCGAGCCATCCGATCGGCACGGTCGCCCGTACGGTGGGCGACGCCCGCTTCGAACCGGGCCCCTGCCCCAGGACGGCGGACCCGATCCCCGATCTCGCGCGGGCCCGCTGCGGCACCCTCACCGTGCCCGAGAACCGCTCACAACCCAAGGGGCCCGACAAGCCCAAGGGACCCAAGGGGCCCGACAAGCCCGCGGGACCCAAGGAAGCCGACGCGTCCAAGGGACACGAGAAGGCGGACCAGTCCAAGGAGCCCCGGGCCCACAAGAGCCGCAGGATCACCCTCGCCGTCGCGATCATGCCCGCGGAGTCCCGCACCCCGGCGCCCGACCCGATCGTGTGGTTCGCCGGCGGACCCGGCGACGACGCCGTCTCCGAGATCCCGATGGCGCTCGCCGGCGACCTGAACCGCGACCGTGACGTGATCTTCATGTCTCAGCGCGGCACCTACTCGGCCGACCCCGTGCTCACCTGTCCGAACATCGACGAGTTCAACGCCCGCGCCCTCGGTCTCGTCTCCAACGCGCCGTCCACCGGCCGCCTGCACGTCGAGGCGACCCGGGCCTGCCGTGACCGGGTGGACCGCCTGGGCGCCGACCGCGGCACCTACAACGACATCGAGAGCTCGGCCGACTACGACGCCCTGCGCAGGACGCTGGGTGTCAAGAAGTGGAACGTCTTCGGCATCTCCTACGGCACCCACCTGGCGCTCAACTACATGCGCCTCCACCCGAAGGGCATCCGGTCGGTCGGCATCGACGGCGTCCTGCCGCCGTCCGTGGGCGGCGGGGCCGTCACCTGGAAGGCCGCACGCGAGGGCTTCGACGGCCTGTTCAAGGCCTGCGCGGAGCAGCCCGCCTGCAACACCCGCTACCCGAACCTGAAGGCCACGTTCCTCCGCCTCGTCAGTGAGCTGGAGGCCGACCCGGTCACCACCACCGTCACGGTCCCGGTGCACCCGGAGCCGGTGAAGGTCGTCCTGGACGGGAGCAACCTCGTCGCCTGGCTGACCTCGGCCACCCACGTGGCGGCCGGAGTGCCCCGTTCCCTCGACGAACTCGCCCACGGCAACCCGCAGCGGATCGCCGAGCAGCTCGCGGGCGGCAAGTACAGCCCCCAGGCCGTCGGAAGGGTCGCCCACGGGCTGGTCTACGGCGTCTTCTGCAGCCAGTGGACCCCGTACGAGAGCCGCGCCGACATCATCCGGGGCGGGCGCCGCGCGTTCCCGTCGTTCCCCCGGTCGATGCTGGCCAACGCCCCGCAACTCGCCTGGCTCCACGACGACTGCCGCGCCTGGGACGTCCCCCCGGCGCCGCCCTGGATCCGGGACGTCACCCGCAGCGACATCCCGACCCTCGCCCTCTCCGGCGGCTTCGACGCCCAGACCGCACCCAGCAACGGCGCCTACGTGGCCCGTACGCTGAGCCGCTCCCACGCCGTCACGGTTCCCTACGTGGCCCACGTGGTCTTCGCCGACTCGCCGTGCGCGCAGACGATCACCACCTCCTTCTTCGCCGACCCGGCCGCGCCGGACACCCGTTGCCTGGCGGGCCTCCAGCCGCCGCGGTTCGAGATCGCGCCCTAGGGACGCTCGACACCGCACCGGAGACACACCCGGCCGCCCGGCCCCCGCTCGTACCGGAGCAGGGGCCGGGCGCGTCGACGCGGAACCGTCCGCGGCTCGTGGCCGCGCGCGGTGAGCACGGCACCTCGTCCCCGCGTCCGCTCGGCGTTGGCCCGACCGGGTCCTCCGTACGGGCACCCGCCGGTGTCGGCCCGCGGCCGGCCGCCGGCCCGGTGAGGATCGGACCATGGGCGTCGTCCTGCCGGTTCTCTTCTCGCTGTTCGCCGCGTTCAGCAACGCGCTGGCCACGGTGCTCCAGCGGCGTGCGGCGCTCACCGTCCCGCAGTCCGACTCCTTCCGGCCGGGACTGATCCTCGACCTGCTGCACAGGCCCCTGTGGCTGGCCGGCATCCTCGCCGTCATCGCCGCGGGCGTCGGACAGGCGGCGGCCCTCGCGACCGGGCCCCTGGCCCTCGTACAGCCGCTGTTCGTCCTCGAACTCCCCCTCGCCCTGCTGATCGCCACCCTCCTGACCCGCGAACGACTGCCCGCCCGGCTCTGGGCCGCCGTGGCAGGGGTCGTGCTCGGCCTCGGAGTGGCGCTCGGCGCCGCCTCGCCCACCGGGAACCGCACCCATGTCGCACTGGACCGCTGGGTACCGGTCCTGGTGGCCTGCGCCGTCGCCGTGGTGGCCCTCGCCGCCGTCGGACTCCGCAGACCTCCAGGGCGCGCGAGGGCCGGCTGCCTCGGCGCCGCGACGGCGATCTGTTACGCGCTCACCGCCGCCCTCATGAAGACGTCCATGCACATCCTCGGTGACGGCGGCATCGGCGCCTTCCTGACGTCCTGGCAGACCTACGCCTTCTGCGCGGCGGGGATCGCCGCCCTCCTGCTGCTCGAACACGCCATGCAGGGCGGTCCGCTCGTCGCCTCGCAGCCCGCCCTGACCCTCGGCGACGCGACCGTCAGTCTGAGCCTCGGCGTCCTGCTGTACGAGGAGCACGTACGGGCGGGCTGGTGGCTGCTGCCCCAGCTCGCGGGGATCGCACTGATCGTCCTCGGGGTGTTCGCCCTGGCTCGCAGCGGCGTCGGCACGTCCTGACCACGTACCCCGGCGGTGCGTCGGGCCGGACGGCCGTGTCACTCCGTGCGGCGGCGTTCACTCCGGCCGGTTGAAGCGTCGCGCGGCCCAGAACAGGGCGAGGAGGCCGGTGGCGAGGAGGAGGCCGGCTTCGACGGGCAGGGGCGGCTGCCGGCCGGCCCATTCGATGCCGGTGACGGCCTGCTGGTCGGGCACGAGACGGGTGATGCAGCGCCGGAGCAGGTCCACCGCGTAGGCGAGCGGGTTGGCGGCGGCGAGGGCGTGGGCCCAGCCCGGCAGGGTGTGAAGGGGGAAGAAGCCGCCGGAGAGGAACAGCAGCGGCATCATGATCATGCCGAGGAGCGTGTGGAAGGTCTCCGCCCTGCGGAGGGTGACCGCCAGGGCCAGAGCCAGAGCGGTGATGGTGAACGAGGCCAGAATCATCCCGGCGAGGAGCAGCACGAGCAGGAGCGGGTCGTAGGGCAGGCCGACCACGCCGGCGAGGCCGAGCAGTACGGCGCCCTGTGCCGCGGCGGTCATGGTGCCGCCGGAGCAGTGTCCCAGGAGGAGGGTCGCCCGGCTGACGGGAGCCATGAGGAGTTCCCGCAGGTAGCCGCTCTGCCGGTCGGTGATCAGACGGATGCCGACCATGATGGCCGGTGTCTGCACCGTCATCATCAGCATGCCGGGGAAGAGATAGGTCTGATAGCCGACCCCCAGGGAGGAGCGGGGGATGAGGGCGGCCAGTCCGCCTCCCAGGATGAGGAGGTAGAGCATCGGATGGAGCAGCATCAGCGCGGTGTGGGTGCGCTGGCCCGCCAGGCGCAGCAGGTCGCGGTGGACCAAGGCGTGGATCGCGCGCAGTTCGTGCCGGAGGCGGGCAGGCCACCCGCTGCCGTGGGCTCCCGAGTCGCCGGGGCCGCCGGAGGCGTCCGAGGCCCCGGCGGCACCTTGGCCGTCCGGAGTGGGAGGAGTCTCTGGCGCCTTCACCGTGAGGTCGGTCATCGGCCGCCGCCGATCTCCGGCGTGGTCGCGCCCGGCAGGAGGGGCCCGGCCGGTGCGTGGCCGGGCTTGGCGGCGTCGAGGCTGCGGCCGGTGTGGTGGAAGAAGACGTCGTCAAGGGTCGGCGGGGCCGCCGACGCGGCGTGTACGGCGATGCCGTGGCGTTGCAGCGCCGCGCACAGGCGCGGGATCCAGGTGCTGCCGTCCGGCACCCGCAGGGAGACTCCGCCGCCGTCGGCGGTGACGGCACGGTCCGGCGGCACGATGCCGCACACGACCCGTCGCGCCGCGGCGTCGTCGCTGGTACGCAGCTGGACCAGGTCGTCTCCGATCGCGGCCTTCAACGCGAGGGGCGTGCCCTGCGCCACCACGCGGCCCTGGTCGATGATGGCGATGCGATCACAGTTCTCCGCCTCCTCCAGGTAGTGGGTGGTGACGAAGAGCGTGCTGCCGTGCCGGTCGCGCAGCGCCCGCAGATGCTCCCAGACCTGGGCGCGGGCGTGCGGGTCCAGCCCCGTGGTCGGCTCGTCCAGGAACAGCACACGGGGGGAGTGCAGCAGCGCCCGCGCGATCTCCAGGCGGCGCCGCATGCCGCCCGAAAGGGTGCGGACCGGCGAGCGCCGCCGGTCGGTCAGCCCGGCCGTCTCCAGTACCTCCGCGGCGCGCGAGCGGGCACGGCGGCGGGACAGCCCGTAGAGCCGTGCGTGGATGTGGAGGTTCTGGCCGACTGTCAGGTCCGCGTCCAGAGCGCTGTGCTGGAAGAGCATGCCGACGCGTCGACGTACCTCGTGGGGCCGGCCGAGCACGTCGGCGCCGGCGACGGTGGCGTGACCGGCGGTGGGGCGGGCCAGGGCGCACAGCACCGCGATGGTGGTGGACTTCCCCGCGCCGTTGGGCCCCAGGAACGCGAAGGACTCGCCTTGGGCCACGTCCAGGTCCACGCCGCGAACCGCGTGGGTGGTGGTGCCCTGCGGGCCCGGGTAGCTCTTGACCAGGCCGCGCACGCTGATGGCGTACCCGGGCTCGGGAACGTCGTGTGCGACGGGCGGGCCGGCGGCGGTCGTCAGGACTGCTGTGGGGGCGAGGTCGTCGACACCGGCGGGTCGTTGCTCGCGGTCGGGTCGGTCCTCGTCACCGGCGGATGGCTCCATGCGGGCGCGTCCTCGTCTACGGGTTCGCCGTCCGTGGCCACCCGTGACCACTCGGGCGCGCGGAAGGGGGAACATCCGGCCGGCGGCTTCCCGGGTGGGCCGCCGGCCGGATGGTGGGTGCCTGTCCTACGCGCAGCTGATGCCGATACAGACCGTGTTGAGCAGGGTCAGCAGGCCGACGCACTCACACGTCGCGGCGAACGGCGCTCCGTCGACACCGACGGGGTCGGTCTCCGGAAGGGCGTGGAGGTGGGCGAGCAGTTCGATGTCCTGGTTCTCCATGGGTCTCTCCTTCGTTGTGTGAACTGGCGACAGACTCCCTGCCGCTCAGACCGGCTGCTGGACCATCCAGTGCCGGGGCTCGGTGTGACGGATCCGCAGGAGGAAGGCGAGGATTCCGGCAGATCCGTCGCTCCAGCTGGTCGAGACGTCCCCGTACTCGTTGGGGAAGACCACCTGGGCGTGGCGGTGGGCCCTCTCATGGACGACGAGGCGGGCCAGGTCCTCGGCCATGACGCGGTAGACGGGGTCACCCGTCGCGTCGGCCATGTCGAGGAGGAAGTCACCGTTGCCCGCCAGGCCGTGGCACTGGGCAAGGGCGGCGCGGGAAGCGCGCTCGGTGACGGCGTGCGTACTGCGGCGGGCGAGGGCGCCGAACCCGTCGTCCCCGGTGGCCTGCCACAGCCGGACGAGGAACGTACCGATGCCCGCCGCGCCATGGCACCAGTACGGTGCCGTGGGCAGGTCCCCGGCCTGGGCGGGCCACTGGGCCGCTTCGCCGGTCAGCACGGCGTCGCCCAGCAGCTGCTCGCCCACCTCCACCGCCAGGTCCCGGTGCTCCGGGCGTTGCGAGACGGTCGCGGCGGCGAGGAGGAAGCAGCCGATGCCGGCGCTTCCGTGGGCGAAGCCGAGGTAGCGTTTGCCGCCCTCCGAGGAGGCGGCGTCCGCGGGAACAGGCCAGCCCACCCCGGAGGGATCACGCCGCGCCGCGGCGACCAGCCGGTCGGCCGCGTCGACGACCTCCTCGGCGAAGCGCGGATCACCGGTGCGCTGCCACAGGTGGAGCGCCGCCAGCCCGCTGCCCGCGCTGCCGTGGGTGATGTCGTGATGGGGCGTCACCTGTTGCGGGGCCAGTGCCAGCGCCGACGCGTGGTCCATGAGCCTCCGGTCGTCCACGGCGCGCCCGGCGTCGTACAGCGCCCACGCGGTTCCGCGTCCGCCGAAGTGCAGACCGGGGCGTGGCGAACGGAGATCGGTGCGAGCCGCGATCCAGTGACCCGCGGTGGAGATCAGTTCGGGCAGGCGGTCGTCCCCGGTGCGTTCCCAGTACCGCGTCAGTACGGCCAGGACGCCGGCCGCGCCCTGCTGCACGGTGCAGGGGTCGGACTCGCCGGCCAGGGTGGACACGGGCCACAGGCGACGCTCGTCGGCGGGGGTCATCGAATCGACGAGGTGCTCCACGATCCCGGTCACGGTACGGTCCACGGCCCCGGTCACCGCCTCATGCGAGGCGTCACCCGGGCTGTCCGCACGCCTGTCGTCAGGACTGTCCGCCCGCCTGTCGTCACGGCGCGCGCCACGGCGCTCGTCAGGGCGGTCGTTCCGCGGCGTGCGCGGGGCGGAACTGCTCCGTGGCCGCGAAGGCCGCGGCTTCCGCAGGGCCTCGCGCGCCCGGGCGGGATCCCACCGCTCGGCGGGGTCGTCCTTCATCAGCCCGAGGATCATCTCCGCGAGGCCGTCCGGCAGTCGGAGCGGTCCCGCGCAGGCGTTCAGCCAGGCGGCGAGCCGCTGCTCCGTCGGCCTGGTCGCAGGCTCCTCGGGCAGCAGGTTCGGCACCTTCCCCGCCAGCACGAAGCACGCGGTGGCACCCAGGCTGTAGTAGTCGCCCGTCGGGCTGACGGGTGCGTCGGCCAGTCGTTCGGGGGCGCTGAAGCCGGGAGTTCCCACACGGGTCGGCAGGGCGGCCTCGTCGTCCAGGACAGCGAGCTCGAGGTCGATGAGGCGCAGTTCACCGTCCGGGCGGACCATGACGTTGCCGGGTGTGAAGTCCCGCAGGACGCAGCCTCGCGCATGCGCCGCCGCGACCAGGTCCACCAGGCGCCCGACCTGCGCCGGCGCGTCGGCTCGGTAGCGTTCCGCTCCGACGTCGCGGAAGTGCTCGGCGACCCAGGTGCGCAGGGTCACGCCCGGCACTTCCTCCTGGGCCAGGAACAGGTGCCCGCCGTGCTCGAACACCGCCAGCGGTTCCGGAGCCAGCCCCGTGCCCTTGAGCTTCTCCAGCGTCCGGGCCTCGGCGCGCAGCCAGTCGCGGACGTCGCAGCCGGTGGCGTCGGCCTCCACGTGCGGCCGGGCCTCCTTGATCACCACGAGGGCGCCCGTACGGACGTCGCTGCCGCGGTAGACACCGCCCTTGTTGGTGTGCCGGATGGCCTCCCGTACCGCGAAACGACCACCGAGCAGCACCGGAGCACTCGCCGCTTCGGCCCCCTGCGCGCCCTCGGCGCCGTCGGCTCCCCCCGCCGCGCGCGGCACGACGGGAACCGTGGCGGGGAAGGGGCTGACCGCCCACGAGGGCGGAGAGTACTGGCCGGTGCGCTTGTCCTCCACGGGATTGCCGTCGGGGTCCTCGATGAACCACACCAGCAGGCCGTCGTCGGAGAGCCGCCGCCGGCCGACGAACGAGCCGTATCGGTAGTGCACCAGCGAGTGCACGGCGTACGGCTGGTCGGACAGGATCCGCGGCCCGGCGAGTCCCGCCGTGGCCCCGTGCAACTCGTGGGCGATCCGGGCCGCGTCGGCGTCGGAGCACGGGTAGACGGTGATGAACTTGCCCGAGCTTCCCCGGGGCGTGGCGCGGGAGTTGAGCGCACTCACCTGATCCAGCGACCGGGCGAACTTGAACGCCGACTCCTCCCGCAGCAGCACCTCCAGGGCCTTCTCGAGGACGGCCGGCGCGGAGGCGGCCGTCGCCGACACGTGCAGCTTCCACCCCTGCTCGCGCCGCGTGCCGGACCCGGGCGTGACACGGCACCACATCTCGTCCGCGTCGGCCGCCCAACGTGCGCCCGTACCCGTGGCGTGCAGGGCCTTGCGCAGAAGGCCTTCCAGTTCGACTTCGGTAACCTGGCTCGTCATCAGTGTCCTTCTCGACGGTGAGCTCCGCTGACCGGAAGGTGCCCGACGGCATCACCGAACCAACACGCCACCCCCGGTATTCACTTGATCCAGCGAGCGCTCAGCGCGACGGCGCCGCCGAGGGGTGCGCCCAGCGCAGCAGGAGGCTCACGAGCCCCTGCGGGTGCGCCTCCCCATCGGAGTGACCTTTCGCCCGCTACGGCAGGATGGAGTCGACGTACCCGCCGTCCACCCGCAGCGCGCCGCCGGTCGTGGCGGACGCGTGCTCGGAGGCGAGGTACACCACCATGTTGGCGATCTCCGCAGGCTCGATGAGCCGCTGCAGGAGGGACTGCGGGCGGTACTCGCGCATGAAGACGCGCTGGGCCTCGTCCCACGGCAGGGCGCGGTCCACCAGCTCGTACACGAACTGCTCCACGCCGCCCGTGTGCGTGGGGCCGGCGATGACGGAATTGACGGTGACGCCGGTCCCGGCCGCCTGCTTGGCGAAGCCGCGCGTGACCGCCAGAAGGGCCGTCTTGGACATGCCGTAGTGGATCATCTCGGCCGGGATCGCCACCGCCGAGTCGCTCGCGATGTTCTGGATCCGCCCCCAGCCGCGCTCGCTCATACCGGGAAGGTACTGACGGATGAGCCGCACCGCGGCCAGCACGTTCACCTCGAAGTAGCGCCGCCATTCGTCGTCGCTGATCTTCAGCGGGTCGGCCTCGCCGAAGACGCCGAGGTTGTTGACCAGGATGTCCACGTGCGGCAGCACCTCGGCGGCCAGCCGCGCGCCGTCCTCGGTGGCGACGTCGGCGACCACCGGAACCAGATCCGCGTCGGGGGCCTCGGCCCGCATGCTCGCGATGGCCCGCTCGACGCGTTCCTCGGTCCGCCCGTTGACACCGACGCGGGCTCCGGCCCGAGCCAGGCCGGTGGCGATGGCGGCGCCGATCCCCTGGGTGGAGCCGGTGACCAGCGCGGTACGTCGTGTCAGATCGATGAGCATGGGAGGACGGGCTCCTTACAGAACGCGGTGAGTGCGTCGCTCACCACTACCCGACCCCCCTTACCCGTCGGGTGGCGCAGAGCATCGGAAAGCCCCGCACCACCCTTCGTACGGCCCACTCGGCGCGGTGCGGCGGTGTGACGGGGGACGCTGCTCCCGCCGGACCGCCAGGGCTCAGTAGCGGAGCAGCCCCGCGTCGATCCGCTCCCAGGCCGCGCGCAGCTCGGCGAGACGCGCCTGCTCGAACGGCGCCCGGTCCGCCTGCTCGCGGGAGTCCTCGGACAGATCGAAGAGCTGGTCCGGGCCGGACTTGCCCCGGTAGTACTTCCAGTCGCCGCGGCGCAGCGCCCGCTCGCCCCGCACCCGCCAGAAGAGGTCACGCTCGGGCACGTCGGCGCCGCGGAGCAGGTGTCCGGCGAGGCTGCTGCCGTCGAGGGGGTACGCGGGATGGGGGCGGGCTCCGGCCAGGTCGAGCAGGGTCGCCGTCCAGTCGGGCGTGAACACCGGCTGGTCGCTGACCTGGCCGCCGTCGATCCTGGCGGGCCAGCGCAGGATCGAGGGGACGCGGATGCCGCCCTCCTGGAGCGAGCCCTTGTTGCCGGCGAGCGGCCAGTTGTAGGAGAAGCGCTCGCCGCCGTTGTCGCTGGCGAAGAAGACGAGCGTGTCCTGCTCCTGCCCGGACCGCTTCAGCGCCTTGAGGACCTGCCCGATCGAGCGGTCGAGGTCCTCGACCATCTCCTTGTACTTGTCGACGGAGCCGCCGTCCTGGTGCCAGAGGGCGGAGCGGTCGCCCGCCTTGATGCGGCGGACGATCTCGTCGCTCGCCTCCTTGTCGCCGTCGGCGATCCAAGGCCAGTGCGGGGTGGTGAAGTTCAGGTTGAGCAGCCAGGGCTTGTCGTGGTCGCGGCTGACGTACTCGCCGGCCCGCTCGGTGAGGATGCGGGTGTAGTAGCGCAGGTCCTTGTACTCGGCGTCGCCCTCGTAGAGGTCGTACTCGCCGCCGAGACCGAGCTTGGAGTAGTACTCCAGGGCCCCGCCGAAGTTGCCGAAGAACTCGTCCCAGCCGGAACGGGTGGGGGAGTAGTCGGGCAGGTAGCCGCAGTGCCACTTGCCGATGAGGGCGGTGGCGTAGCCGGAGTCCCGGAGCAGCGAGGCGAGCGTCGGATGCGTGGGCTCCAGGCCGACGGACCTGTCGGCGATCGGCTCGGCGAGCCCGCCCTTCGTACGGCCCGGGTAGCGGCCGGTGTAGAGGCTGAAGCGGGTGGGTGAGCAGGTCGCCGAGCCGGAGTAGGCGTCGGTGAAGCGGACGCCCTCACGGGCGAGACGGTCCAGGTGGGGGGTGCGGATGTGCGGGGAGCCGTACGAGGAGAGGTCGGCCCAGCCGAGGTCGTCGCCCAGGATGAAGAGGATGTTGGGCCGTCGTGAGTGGCGGCGCGGGTGCGCGGCGCGGAAGGGCCGTTCCCGCGGGTCGGCCGCGGCGGCGGCCTGTGCGGCGGGCGCGGTGGCGCCGAGCGCGGCGGCGGCTGCGGCACCGGCGGCGACCCCGCCGAGGGCACGGCGGGACAGGGGCGTGGACATACAGGTCTCCAGGAGGGCGTGCGGGCATGCCTCCGGGGCTCGGTGGACGGGGTGAGCGGAGGAAGCGTGGGTGCGGGGCGAGTGGGAAGGCGCGACCGGTCAGCGGCAGCGACAGACAGCGCTCGCGACACGGACGAGGTCCACGTGTCGGCGTTGGACGCGGGTGACCGAGCGGTCACGCAAGGGCTGCATGGGGCAGGAGTCTTGTCGAGTCGGGCGGGGCCGTCAACGGCGAACGGGCAGGTCGACGCGCGTAGTTCGCATGATCGAAATACCGGCGAACCCCGGGACCCGCGAGCGGTGCGCCCGCCGACGCGCCCGCGGCGGATGCCGTCCGGTGCCCTTGCGGTTCGGGCGGGGCTGTCAGCCCTGATGCCAGAATCGTCGGCATGCCCCTGTGCGACTACTTCTCCGCCGATGACGATCGGACCGCCGTCACCGTCCTCCGGACCCCTGGAGGGCCGGGGCAGGCGGGGCTCGACGTGGTCTTCCTCAAGAACATCGACCCGGTCGTCGCGATCGTCCGGCTCGAAGCCGTCATGACCGGTTGCAGCTATGAGGAGGCCGGTGAGCGGCCGATGTCCGGCCACGTGCTGTCCGATCCGGAGGACGGCCCGCCGTTCGTGGTCGGTCTGACGGACACGCTGATCGACGCGCTCGCCACTGCGTCGCCGGACGACCTCGTCCGCTTCGCCGAGCCGTGGTCGAGGACCGACGAACTCCGGCAGATCGGGATCGGCGCCGAGGGCGCGGCCGACGTCCTGGAAGCCCTGGCCGGACTGGCCCGACGCGCTCGGGCCTCCGGCCGTCGGCTCTACTGCTGGTGGGCCCTCTGACCACGCGTCGGGCGCGAGCGGTCGTACCGCTC
>NZ_JBHTSA010000057.1:0-51321 GCF_042795405.1 Streptomyces sp. NPDC056480
GGCTTGACCCTGCCACTGGCGTCAGTGTTCGACCATCAGCCCCATGAACACCACCACACCCACCAGGGTCGTCGTCGTCACCGGTGCGGGCACCGGCATCGGCCGGGCCGCCGCCCACGCCTTCGCCCGGCAGGGGGCGACGGTCCTCGCCGTGGGCCGCAGGCCCGAGCCGCTGCGGGAGACCGCCGAGGGGCACCCCGGCATCCACCCGTACGTCGCCGACGTCACGGCGGAGGGCGCGGCCGAGGAGATCGTCCGCGCCGCCGTGACCGGCCACGGCCGCCTCGACGTGCTCGTCAACAACGCCGGGATCTCCCTCGGCGGCCCGCTCGGCACCCTCGACCGCTCCGTGATCGCCCCGCTCCTGGAGACCAACCTCGTCGCCCCCGTCCTGCTGACGCAGGCCGCCCTCCCCGCACTCCGGGAGTCCCGGGGCGTCGTGGTGAACGTGACGACGACGATCGGCCAGCGCGGCTGGCCGGCCAATTCCGTCTATCCGGCGACCAAGAGCGCCCTGGAGACACTGACCCGCTGCTGGGCGGTGGAGCTCGCGCCCGACGGCGTCCGGGTGGTGGCGGTCGCCCCCGGTCCGATCGAAACGCCGATCGCGGACCACATGGGCCTCTCCCCCGAGCAGTTGAAGGCCCTGCGGGCCTGGCAGCTCGCGCACGTGCCGCTGGGCCGGATCGGCCGTCCCGAGGAGGTCGCCTGGGCGATCACCTCGCTCGCGGCACCGGAGGCCTCCTTCCTGACCGGCACCGTCCTGCCCGTCGACGGGGGTGCGCTGGTCGCGTGATAGGAGTGGTCGAGGAGGTGGCGTCCTTGCGCATCGGTGAACTGGCCCGGCGGACCGGGGTGTCGCCGCGCGCCCTGCGCCACTACGAGGCGGCGGACCTGATCACGTCGACCCGCGCGGCCAACGGATACCGGGTGTACGGCGAGGGCGCCGTGACGCGCGTGTCGAACATCCGGTACCTCCTGGACGCCGGCCTCACCCTGGACGACGTGTCCGCGTTCCGTTCCTGCCTGGACGGCGACATGCCGTCGGCCCCGCCGTCCGCCCGCGGCCTGGACATCGCCCGCGAGCGGCTGGCCGTGCTCGACGCCCGCATCGCGGCACAGACCGAGGCCCGGAACCGGCTGGCCCGAAGGCTGGGCGCGGTGTCGGACCGGGACTGACGCCCGCGACGGGCCGATCCCCGGAGTCCGGCTACGACCGGACCGCCCGCA
Organism: Streptomyces sp. NPDC056480; assembly: GCF_042795405.1. Classification (NCBI taxonomy): domain Bacteria; kingdom Bacillati; phylum Actinomycetota; class Actinomycetes; order Kitasatosporales; family Streptomycetaceae; genus Streptomyces; species Streptomyces sp. NPDC056480. The sequence continues at coordinate 1,231 of NZ_JBHTSA010000057.1, forward strand.
CGGGCCGTTCCAGTGTCGCGCGCCCCGTCTCGACCGCCTCCGCGAGCGTCGACTCCCCGCCCGCGAGGGCCCGGCAGGTGGCCGCATCGGTCCGCAGCCGGGCGTCGGGCACCTCGGCCGTACCTGCGCCGTACACCCCGTCCCCGTACGACACCGCCCCGTCACCCCCGACCCGTACGTAGAACTCGCCCTCGTCCAGCGTCACCTGGACGACGCCGGCGCCCAGCCCGGCGAGCACCCCGAGGAGGGGGATCGCGTACCAGTGGGCGCGCACGGCGTCGGTGGGCCGCAGTTCGCCCAGGTCGGGCGCCCCCCAGGCGGCGAGGGTGCGCAGCACGGGCAGCAGGTCGCGGCCGCGCGGGGTGAGCTCGTACACGAACGCCGAGGCGGGCGGGGGCAGTCGGCGGCGGGTGACCAGCTCGGCGCCCTCCATGTCCTTGAGGCGGCCGGCGAGCATGTCGGTGCTGACGCCCGGGAGATCGGCGTGCAGGTCGGTGTAGCGGCGCGGCCCGGCGAGGAGTTCGCGGACGACGAGCAGGGTCCAGCGGTCGCCGACGAGGTCGAGGGCGCGCGCGGCGGCGCAGTGCTGGTCGTAGCTGCGGCGGCGTGGCTGACGTGGCATGCGACGCAGTCTAGACATGTTGTTGGACTTTCCAAGCTCGAACTTGGTAAAACCAAGCAACACTGATTCCGGGGACTTGGGGAGGTCGGACATGGAGTTCCGGCAGTCGAGCAAGCTGAGCGAGGTCTGTTACGAGATCCGGGGCCCGGTCATCGAACACGCCAACGCGCTGGAGGAGGCGGGCCACAGCGTCCTGCGCCTCAACACCGGCAACCCCGCGCTCTTCGGCTTCGAGGCGCCCGAGGAGATCGTCCAGGACATGATCCGGATGCTCCCCAAGGCCCACGGCTACACCGACTCGCGGGGCATCCTCTCGGCCCGCCGAGCCGTCGCCCAGCGCTACCAGTCCATGGGCCTGACGGACGTGGACGTCGACGACATCTTCCTCGGCAACGGCGTGTCCGAGCTGATCTCGATGGCCGTCCAGGCCCTCCTGGAGGACGGCGACGAGGTCCTCGTACCGGCCCCGGACTACCCGCTGTGGACGGCGGTGGTCACGCTCGCCGGCGGCCGGCCCGTGCACTACCTGTGCGACGAGTCCGCCGACTGGTACCCGGACCTCGACGACATGGCGTCGAAGATCACCGACCGCACCAAGGCCATCGTGGTCATCAACCCCAACAACCCCACGGGCGCCGTCTACCCGAAGGAGATCCTGGAGGGCATCTTCGCGCTCGCCCGGCGCCACGGCCTGATGGTCTTCGCCGACGAGATCTACGACCAGATCGTCTACGACGGGGCCGTCCACCACCCCGCCGCCTCCCTCGCCCCCGACCTGGTCGTCCTCACCTTCGGCGGGCTCTCCAAGACCTACCGGGTGGCGGGCTTCCGCTCCGGCTGGCTGGTCGTCACCGGCCCGAAGGAGCACGCCAGGAACTACCTGGAGGGCCTCACCATGCTGGCCTCCATGCGGCTCTGCCCCAACGCCCCCGCGCAGTACGCCATCCAGGCCGCGCTCGGCGGCCGGCAGTCGATCCACGAGCTGACCGCGCCGGGCGGCAGGCTGCGCGAACAGCGCGACCGGGCCTGGGAGAAGCTCAACGAGATCCCCGGCGTCTCCTGCGTGAAGCCGAAGGGAGCGCTGTACGCCTTCCCGCGCCTCGACCCCGCCGTGCACCGGATCCACGACGACGAGAGGTTCGTCCTCGACCTGCTGCTGCGCGAGAAGATCCAGGTCGTCCAGGGCACCGGCTTCAACTGGCCCCGCCCGGACCACTTCCGCATCCTGACCCTGCCGTACGCCGACGACCTCGACGCCGCGATCAGCCGCATCGGCCGCTTTCTGAGCGGCTACCGGCAGTGACGTGACAGCCCCTCGACTGTCATGATCTGAAGGCCTGAAGATCCTTCGGGCCTATGACAGGACGGCAGGACGGGAGGGGGCGCCCGGTCATGGATGTGGCGCTGATAGCAGTGGCGGGAACCCTGTTGGGCGTCATCGCCACCCACTGGTTCCAGGGGCGGGCCACCGAGCGCACCGCCTCGCTGGCCCGGACCGAACAGCTCCGCCAGGAGCGGATCGCGACCTACAGCGCCTACGCGGGCGCGGTCGTCGACTACCGGCACAGCCAGAACGACCGCTGGTTCCGGGCGGCCGAGGAGCCGGGCTCCGAGGAGGCGGAGGAGTCCCGGCACGCCTCCTACCGGCAGCGGACCGCCGCCCGGCAGGCCCTCTTCCGCGTCCAGTTGGTGTGCGACGACCCGGAGGTCCGGCGGCTGGCCGAGGCCGCCTTCGAGGAGACCCACTGCATGCACGAGGCGCGGGACGAGTCCGAGCGCGCCCGTCGCTCGGCGGAGGCGAAGGAAGCGCTCGCCGAGTTCATCGCCGCGGCCGCGCCCGGCGTGCGCTGAGCGGGGCCCCGACATGGACCTCGTCGCGCCCGTGGTCGTCGAACCGCTCAAGCGCCGCCGCTGCTCGGAGTGCCTGCAGGGGCCCCTCGAGCGGATGATCGTCGAGTTCAACGCCCCGGTCTGCCTCGACTGCGCCGACCTCGGGCACCTCGTCTTCCTGCGGCGGGGCGACACGGCGCTCACCCGCCGGGCCCGCGAGGGCAGCACGCTCTGGGCCGTGGTCGTACGCCACAACCGGCGCCGTACCCGGTACGAGCGTCAGGGCCTGCTCGTCGAGGAGGCGGCCCTCGCCGAGGCGGAGCTGTCCTGTCTGGCGGACGCGGAGGCCCGGGCCAGACGCCGGGCACGGGACGCCGTACGGCGCGCGGCGCTCGACGTGGAGATCACCGAGGTCCTCCGGACGGAGATCCTCCGGCTCTTCCCGTCCATCCCGGCCGACCGGGCCACGGAGGTGGCCGTCCACGCCTCGGCGAAGGGCAGTGGACGCGTGGGGCGCACGGCGGCGGGCCGCTCCCTCGACCGCGGCGCCGTCACGGCCGCGGTGCGCGCCTCCGTACGCCATCTCGACACGCCGTACGACACCCTGCTCATGCAGGGTGTTCCCCGGCACCAGGCCCGGACGAGGGTGGCGCCCGCCATCGAGGCGGTGTTCCGGGCCTGGCGTCGCGGCGGCGGGGACGCCGACGGCCGGGGGCGGCGCGGCTGACAGCTCGGGTGTCAGCCCACGTCGGCCCGGCCGTGGGAGCGGAACCGTCAGGCCTGGTCCCCGGCGCGGCGGGCGCGACGGTACAGCAGGGCTCCGCCGAGCAGCAGCGCGGCGCTCGCGGCGCCGGTGTACCCGATGCTCTCGGAACCGGTGGAGGCCAGCGCAACGGTGCTCGTCTCGCCCTGCGGAGCGGGGAGCGGGACGGGCTTCGCCGTCTCGGTCTCGGTCTCCGGCTGCGGAACCGGCACGTTCCGAACGGGGGTCTGCGGGCGCGGCGTCGGCGTCTCGACCGGCGGCGTCGGCTTCGAGGGGCCGTTGACCGACGTGTTGCCGAAGACCGGGTTGAGGATGCCCACCACGTTGACCGAGTTGCCGCTGATGTTCACGGGGAGGTCGACGGGCAGCTGGATGCCGTTCCCGGAGAGCACGCCGGGAGAGCCCGCGACGTGGGTCTCGGCCGTGGACCCGCCGCCGTTGGAGGAACCGCCGTCGGAGGACCCGCCGCCGTGCGAACCGCCGGCCTGCTCTCCGCCGCGCGGGGTGCCGGGCTCGTCCTTGTGGCTGCGGCCGCCGCCCTCCGAGCCGTAGCCGTCGGGCTCCTTCTCGGCGGAGCGGTTGGCACAGCCGTTGCCGAAGGCCGGATTGAGCAGGCCGACGACGCTGACCGTGTTGCCGCAGACGTTGACCGGCACGTGCACCGGCAGCTGAACGGTGTTGCCGGAGCCGACGCCCGGCGAACCGACCGCGGCGCCCTGCGCGCCGGCGTCGGCGTGCGCGGCGCCGGCCGAGAGGGCGATCGCCCCACCCGTGACCAACAGTGTGGCCAGACCACTTCGGCGAATCTGCCTCATGGCTTCCTGCCTTCCGGAGGTGTGCGGGCAAGTGCCCGTACCGGAATCAACGCGACAAACGCACGTGCCGGATCCGGCCGTTGACAGGTTTCACTCCTTCGAGTGGGCCCCGTTCGAGTGTGCGTCAGCGCCCCAGAAGATCGGTGAGAGCGCCCACCGGGTCGTGGTCGGGGGCGCCGCGCGGCCACCAGTCCTCGCGGCCGGCGTCCGACTCGTAGCCGTACCAGAGGCCGTCCCGGCCGAGGCGGAGCTGGAGGGAGTCGGTGGAGAGCCGGTTGCGCCAGGGACGGAAGGCGGGGAAGTCGGCGGCGATCAGGGCGGGTCTGGCCCGGTCGAACGGACCCGCCGGCGGATCCCACGGCTCCTCGAGTACGGCGAGACCGGCGGCGCCGCCCTGCCGCCAGGCGGCGACGGCCCGGGCGAGGTCGGTGGGGGTGCGGTCCAGCGCGTACGCCAGGTCCCGGTAGAGGGCACGGGTCGAGGCGGTGAGACCGGAACCGGGGTGTGCGGCGGCCAGCCGGACGGCGTCCTGCCACGGCGTGAGCGCGGCGACCGGATCGTGCCCGGTGGTGAGGAACGCGTGGGCGCGGACGGCGGCTTCGGAGGCGAGGAGGTCGAGGGCGAGCGGGTCGGGGGCGTCGGGGTCGGGCGGGAACACGGCCGGGCGGCCGGGCCGGTCAGGGGCCGGAAGCGGAGGCGGCAGCGGCAGCCCGGCCCGCTCCGCCGCGTCGAACACCGCGCGGGCGGGGACCGTGGGCATCGGAGGTGCGGCCGCGGTCGTCTCCGCGGCGGACAGGGCGGCGTTGCGCCGGGTCAGCTCGGCGAGCAGCTCCTGCTCCCCGCGGCCGCGCATCAGGAAGAGGACGAACGGGTCCTCGTCGAGGAGCCGGGCGGCCTGGTAGCAGAGGGCGGCGGCGTGCTTGCAGGGGTAACCGTCGTCCGGGCAGGAGCAGTCGGGGACGAGGTCGCCCGGCGCGGGCAGCAGTCCGGTGACGGCCTCCAGGGCGTGCGGCACGTCCTTGTCGAGCAGGGCGGCGATGTGATCGGGGCGGGCGGTCGCCTCGTCGAGGAAGCGCTCCCAGCCGTCGTCGCCGAGCGTCCGCATCCTGATCTCGGTGCGGTACGGGCGAGGCCGGCTGCCGTGGACGTAGGCGACGACCCGGCCGGGAGTGACGGTGATCGCGTCGACGTGGCCGCGCCCCGCGTACGCCTTGCCGCGGGCGAGGCGGGCCGGGTCGAGGGCGGTGTCCTCCAGGGCCTCCACCCAGGCGTTGCCCCACCAGGTGGCGGCGAACCGGCCGTCGGGGGCCTCGCGGGGCGCGACCTGCGGGAAGCTGCGACGGCGGTCGTCGTGGCGGGGCACTGCTCCGCGCGCGCCCCGTGGGGTGGTCACGAGGGCCTCCTCAGGGACACCAGGTCGGCGAGCTCCCGGTCGGTCAGTTCGGTGAGGGCCGCCTCGCCGGAGCCGAGGACGGCGTCGGCCAGGGCACGCTTGGCGCGGAGCATCTCGCCGATCCGGTCCTCGACGGTGCCCTCGGCGACGAGCCGGTGGACCTGCACCGGCTGCGTCTGCCCGATCCGGTAGGCCCGGTCGGTGGCCTGCTCCTCGACGGCCGGGTTCCACCAGCGGTCGTAGTGGACGACATGGCCGGCCCGCGTGAGGTTGAGGCCGGTGCCCGCGGCCTTGAGGGAGAGCAGGAAGACGGGGACCTCGCCGGCCTGGAAGCGGTCGACCATCCGCTCCCGCTCGGCCACCGGGGTGCCCCCGTGGAGGAGTTGGGCCTGGATGCCGCGCGCGGCCAGGTGGTCGGCGAGGAGCCGCGCCATCGTCACGTACTGGGTGAAGACGAGCACCGAACCGTCCTCGGCGAGGATCGTGTCCAGGAGCTCGTCGAGCAGGGCGAGCTTCCCGGAGCGGCCGGCGAGGCGGGCGGTGCCGCTGCCGCGCGGCGCCTCCTCCTTCAGGTACTGCGCGGGGTGGTTGCAGATCTGCTTGAGGGAGGTCAGCAGCTTCATGACGAGACCGCGGCGGGCGATGCCCTCGGCCTCCTCGATCCGCGCCATGGTCTCCCGGACGACCGCCTCGTACAGCGAGGCCTGTTCCCGCGTGAGGGAGACGGGGTGGTCGGACTCCGTCTTGGGCGGCAGCTCGGGGACGATGCCGGGGTCGGACTTGCGGCGGCGCAGCAGGAAGGGCCGGACGAGCCGGGCGAGCCGCTCGACGGCCTCCTCGTGCTCGATCTCCTCGTGGTTCTCGACGGCGCGCGCGTGCCGGGAGCGGAAGGCCTTGAGCGGGCCGAGGAGACCGGGCGTGGTCCAGTCGAGGAGCGCCCAGAGTTCGGAGAGGTTGTTCTCCACGGGGGTGCCGGTGAGGGCGACCCGGGCGGGCGCGGGGATCTCGCGCAACGCCCTCGCGGTCGCGGAGAACGGGTTCTTGACGTGCTGGGCCTCGTCGGCGACGACCATCCCCCACTCCCGCCCGGCCAGTTCGGCGGCGCTCGTCCGCAGGGTGCCGTAGGTGGTGAGGACGAATCCGCCCTCGGCACCGTCGAGATCGCGCTCGGCGCCGTGGAAACGCCGGACGGGCACGTCGGGGGCGAACCTCCCCACCTCCCGCTGCCAGTTGCCGAGCAGCGACGCCGGGCAGACGACGAGGGTGGGGGCGCGCCGGGCGCGGCGCAGATGGAGGGCGATCAGGGTGACGGTCTTGCCGAGGCCCATGTCGTCGGCGAGGCAGCCCCCGAGGCCGAGCGAGGTCATCAGATCGAGCCAGGCGAGGCCGCGCAGCTGGTAGTCGCGAAGGGTGGCGGTGAGGCCGGGCGGGGCCTGCACGTCCTCGGGTCCGGCGAGGAGCCGGTCGCGGAGTGCCGCGAGCGCCCCGACGGGGACGGCGGGCACGGTCTCGCCGTCCACCTCCGCGGTGCCCGTGAGGGCGACGGCGAGGGCGTCGACCGGTTCCAGCAGGCCGAGTTCCCGCTTGCGCGCCTTGCGGACGAGGTCGGGGTCGACGACGACCCACTGGTCGCGGAGGCGCACGATCGGCCGGTGGGCCTCGGCGAGGTGGTCCATCTCCCGCTCGGTGAGCGGGTCGCCGTCGAGGGCCAGCTGCCAGTTGAACCGCAGGAGTTCCTCGCTGTCGAAGAACGCGGTGCCGTCGGTCGCCGAGCCCGGCGCGGCGTGGCCGGCGCTGACGACGGCGGAGGCGCTGAGGGAGCGGGCCAGCTCACGCGGCCAGTGGACGGCGACGCCGGCGTCGGCGAGCCGGGCGGCGGCCGGGCCGAGCAGCTCGTACAGCTCGTCCTCGGTGACCGCGAGGACGTCGGGCACGTCCCGCTCCAGGAGCCGGGCGAGCGGGGGCCAGACGCGGGCGGCCCGGCGCAGGGCCAGGACCGCGTCGATCCGGGCGCGGGGCCCGAAGTGCTCGCCGTCGCCCGCCCAGAGGGCCGTGGCGTCGATGACGAGCGTGGGGTCGGCGAGGCTGTGGACCTGGAGGAGCGCGGCGGCGGCGTGCCGCTCGCCGCGCGGCGTCCGGCCGGCGTCGTCGGTGTCGTCGGAGGCGACGTCGAACAGTTCGTAGGGGGAGAAGTCCAGTCGGAGCGAGACCCGGACGCCCGCGTCCATCCCGGCCGCCGCCTCGGCGGCCCAGGCACGCGCGCGGGGCAGGTGCTGGGGAGCACGGGCGGCGAACGGCGCGCCCACCGCGTGGGCGGCGGCCGGCGTCCTGGGCAGGATGTCGGCGACCGCGTCGAGGAAGGCGCGCACGAGCGCCTCGGGGTCGGGCAGGCGCAGCGGTCCGCGTCCGGGGACGGGCACGGCGTGCGCCTCGTACGGCAGGGCCGCGGCGACGGCCCGCAGATGGGCGATGTCTTCGGCGTCCAGCGGGCCGGCCCGCCAGGCGTCCAGGTCGTCGGCGGTGAGACCCGGCAGCATGCGGCCGCGGGCCACCAGATGCAGGGCGTGCAGGGCGGCGGCGCCCCAGCCGGCGGTCGCGGGGTGGGCGGCAGGGTGGTGGCGGGCCGCGACGAGACGGGGCAGCGCGGCGTCGACCGGGAGGGTCAGGGCGGGGACGGACCGGCTCCGGGCGCCGCTGCCGTGCCGCCGGGCGACGGTCAGCTCGACGCGCTCCGCGCCGCTCTCCGCCGGGTCCGGCAGCGCACCGCCGTCGGGGGCCCAGAAGGCCACCCGGCCCTCACGGGGCAGGGCGGCCGGCAGGAAGACGGCGGCGCTGGTCGTCCAGGTGTGTGCCACGGCTCCGCGCTCCTTCCCACCGGGTGACGAGTGTCGACTGGATCTCCGACCTTACGGCGGGGGTCTGACAACGGCCGCCAGGCGGGTTCGCCCGAGCGGCCCAGCAGCGGATGACACGGGCCCCGGGGCGCGCGAGGGTGGCCTGAACCGGGTGCACCGGAGCTGCCCGCCGGAACACCGACCCGGACTCCGACAGAAGAGGAACCGCCATGTCCGTTCGCCGGCGTCTCACGACCGCCACCGGGGCCGTGCTGCTCACCTTCGCCGTCGCCGGCTGTTCGAGCCTGGGCCGCACCATGGTCGGCACGCTGTCGTACGAGACGGACCGCGAGGTCGTGGTGACCGTGACGAGCCCCTCGGTGAACGGCTGCCACCGCCTCCTCGCCCCGAGCGGGGTGCACAGGGTCGAGAACAACACCCTGGTCGACATCAGACTGTTCCCGACGCGCGACTGCTCGGGGCCGCACAACATCTACCTCCCCATGAACAGCAGCAACAGGGTCGCGCCGGGCGCCCTGCCGTGGCGCAGCTACAACGTCATCCACTAGGCGGTTCCCTCCAGCCCACCGGAGGGTCCATCCTGGAAGAGCCCTTCGGGGCTCGGACGGGAGATGGTGACCGTCATGCGTTCCGGGAACGAACCGGCGACCGCGCGCAGTCCCCTGCGCATGCGCTTCTGGCTGGGCCTGTGGGGACTGCTCTGGGCCGCCTTCGGCACGACCGTCTTCTCGCTGCTCGGCCGGCCGGGATGGGCCGCGGCCTGCGGCGTGCTGTTCCTCGTCGTCCTGGTCGACCTGGGGATGGTGGTGCACCACATCCGCCAGGGCCCGCACTGGCAGCCGGGCCGGAACATCCCGCCGTACGAACCGGATCACGGCGGGACGGGTCGCTGAGCGCGCACGCTCCTCCGCGTCCCCGTCCGCGTCCTAGTTCTCCGTGCTCTCCCTGTTCTCAGAGTCGAACCCGGCCGCCCGGAGGTACTCCGGCTTCGGGTCCAGCGCGGCCGCGAGGCGGAAGTGCCGGGTGGCCTGGGCGGTCAGACCGGAGCGCTCGAAGGTGCGGGCGAGGGCGAAGTGCGCGAACGCGTTGTCCGGCTCGCGCTCCAGGACCAGCTCGAACTCCAGCTGCGCGGGTCGCAGCTGCGCGGCGGCGAAGAAGGCCCGGGCCCGCAGCAGACGCGCCGCCGTGTTCTCCGGATGGGCGGCGATCACCGAGTCCAGGAGCTTCACGGCGCCACGAGGGTCCTTCGCGGCCAGCAGGTGCTCGGCTGCGCGGAAGTCGATGACGTGCGTTTCCGGGTTTCTGTCGGCCACCATGGCATCCTTCCCCTCGATCCGGTGGTTGAACACCGGACCGGGCACCCTCATTCCACCGACGCGCGGCGCTCCAGCTCGTCCCAGACCTTCCGCACCTGCCGTTCGAGCGCGTCGAGCGGCCCGTCGTTGTCGATCACGAGATCCGCGACGTCCAGTCGCTGCGCGCGCGTGGCCTGCGCCGACATCCGGGCGCGTGCCTCGGACTCGGCCATGCCCCGGAGCCGTACGAGCCGGTCGAGCTGGGTCTCCGGGGAGGCGTCCACGACCACGACCAGGTCGTACAGCGGCGCGAGCCCGTTCTCGGTGAGCAGGGGTACGTCGTGGACGACGACGTCTCCCGTGCCCGCACGCCGCTCCAGCTCCGCCGACCGGGCCCCGACCAGCGGGTGGACGATGGCGTTGAGGGTGGCGAGGCGGTCGGCGTCGGCGAACACGATGGAGCCGAGCTTCGGCCGGTCGAGCGTCCCCTCCGCGGTGAGGACGTCCTCTCCGAAGGCCTCCACGACGGCCGCGAGCCCCGGCGTGCCGGGCTCGACGACCTCGCGCGCGATCCGGTCCGCGTCGATCAGCACGGCCCCGTACGAGACGAGCAGCCGTGACACTTCGCTCTTGCCGGCGCCGATCCCGCCGGTCAGGCCCACCTTCAGCATGAGCGGCAGCTTAGGGCCTGCCCCTGGCGGGTCAGGAGTCGCCCTCCCGCTCGGCGAGGAAGCGCTCGAACTCGCGGCCCAGCTCGTCCGCCGACGGCAGGTCGACGGGCTCGGCGACCAGGCTGCCGCGGGTCTCCGCGCCGGCCGCCGCGTCGTACTGGTGCTCAAGGCCCTGCACGAGCGCGACCAGTTCCTCGTCGCCCTCGCCGATCTGGCGGTCGATCTCGGTCTGGGTGCGACGGGCCTCGGTCCGCAGCGCGTGCGCGACCGCGGGAAGGACCAGACCGGTCGCGGCCGTCACGGCCTCGAGCGCGGTCAGCGCCGCGTCCGGGTACGGGGAGCGGGCGACGTAGTGCGGAACGTGCGCGGCGACACCGAGGGTGTCGTGGCCGGCCTCGGTCAGGCGGTACTCGACGAGGGCCTCGGCGCTGCCGGGGACCTGTGCCTCGTCGAAGGGGCTCCGGTGGCCCGGCATGAGGTCGGTACGGCTGCCGTGCGGGGTCAGGCCGACGGGCCGGGTGTGCGGCACGCCCATGGGAATGCCGTGGAAGTTCACGGAGAGGCGCACGCCGAGGCGCTCGATGATCTGCCGGACGGCGGTGGCGAACCGCTCCCACTCGACATCCGGCTCCGGTCCTGAGAGGACGAGGAAGGGGGCGCCGGTGGCGTCCTGGACGAGGCGGACCTCGATGGACGGCGTCTCGTACGCGGTCCAGCGGTCGCGCCGGAAGGTCAGCAGCGGGCGGCGGGCGCGGTAGTCCACGAGCCGGTCGTGGTCGAAACGGGCCACGAGCTGGTGGGGCAGGGTGTCGAGGAGGCCCTCGATGATCTGCTCACCGGTCTCCCCCGCGTCGATGTAGCCGTCGAAGTGGTACAGCATGACCAGCCCGGCCGACTCCTGCGCCAGTGCCAGGTCGACGACAGCCAGGCCCTTGGCGTCCCATTCGTACAAATCCTGGGGATCAAGCACGATTACCGCTCCTCCTCGTGTTCTCTCTGGGAACGTCTCGCGCGGCGACGCCATTCCCGGACGGCGCGATCTTCCGTACGGGCGCGGACCTTCCGGCCGACGGGCGCCGCCTTCGGAGCGAGGAGCACGACCCTGCGGGCGAGGTCTTCGGGGGCGAGGAGCAGGGGCCTCGAAGGCCCTGGAACACGACCTCGAAGGCCCCGGAACATGACCGAGGCCCGCTCCCCCGAAGGGAAGCGGGCCTCGATTCGCTAGCGGCTAGCGCTCAGCGGAGAGCCTGTTCAGCTCTGGCCGCCGGCGAGCTTCTCGCGGAGGGCGGCGAGCGCCTCGTCCGACGCCAGGGCGCCGGAGTTGTCGTCCGACTCCGAGGAGTACGAACCACCCGAGATGCCCGCACCGGCGTTGCCACCGGCGGCCGGGGCGGCAGCGCCCTCGGCAGCAGCGGCCTCGTCGGCCTCGCGGGACTTGATGACCTGAGCCTGGTGCTGCTCGAAACGAGCCTGCGCCTCGGCGTACTGGGTCTCCCAGGCCTCGCGCTGGGTCTCGAAGCCCTCGAGCCAGTCGTTGGTCTCGGGGTCGAAGCCCTCGGGGTAGATGTAGTTGCCCTGGTCGTCGTAGGACGCGGCCATGCCGTACAGGGTCGGGTCGAACTCGACCGAGGCCGGGTCGGCACCGAAGGACTCGTTGGCCTGCTTCAGCGAGAGGCTGATGCGACGACGCTCGAGGTCGATGTCGATGACCTTGACGAAGATCTCGTCGTTGACCTGGACGACCTGCTCCGGGATCTCCACGTGGCGCTCGGCCAGCTCGGAGATGTGGACCAGACCCTCGATGCCCTCGTCCACGCGGACGAACGCACCGAACGGAACCAGCTTGGTGACCTTACCCGGGACGACCTGACCGATCTGGTGGGTCCGGGCGAACTGCTGCCACGGGTCCTCCTGCGTCGCCTTCAGCGACAGGGAGACACGCTCGCGGTCCATGTCCACGTCGAGAACCTCGACGGTGACCTCCTGGCCGACCTCGACGACCTCGGAGGGGTGGTCGATGTGCTTCCAGGACAGCTCGGAGACGTGCACGAGGCCGTCGACGCCACCCAGGTCCACGAAGGCACCGAAGTTGACGATCGAGGACACGACGCCGGAGCGGACCTGACCCTTCTGGAGGGTCGTGAGGAAGGTCTGGCGAACCTCGGACTGGGTCTGCTCCAGCCAGGCACGGCGGGACAGGACCACGTTGTTGCGGTTCTTGTCCAGCTCGATGATCTTCGCCTCGAGCTCCTTGCCCACGTAGGGCTGGAGGTCGCGGACGCGACGCATCTCGACGAGGGAGGCCGGCAGGAAGCCACGGAGGCCGATGTCGAGGATGAGACCACCCTTGACGACCTCGATGACGGTACCGGTGACGATGCCGTCCTCTTCCTTGATCTTCTCGATGGTGCCCCAGGCGCGCTCGTACTGGGCACGCTTCTTCGAGAGGATCAGGCGGCCTTCCTTGTCCTCCTTCTGGAGAACCAGGGCCTCGATCTCGTCGCCGACCTTGACGACCTCGTTCGGGTCGACGTCGTGCTTGATCGAGAGCTCGCGGCTCGGGATGACACCTTCGGTCTTGTAACCGATGTCGAGCAGGACCTCGTCCCGGTCGACCTTCACGATGACGCCGTCGACGATGTCGCCGTCGTTGAAGTACTTGATCGTCTCGTCGATCGCGGCGAGGAAGGCTTCCTCGTTACCGATGTCGTTGACCGCAACCTGCGGGGTGGTGCTGGTGGCGGTGGTCTCGGTGCTGCTCGTCATGTGGGAAAGGGCTCCGGTTACGGACAGAAAGTCGTAGGTACTGCTACGCCGAGAGCCCGTATCGCACCAAGAAGCCGGACAGCCAATGAGGCCCCCTTCCCGCGAACGGGAGGAGCCTCGAAAACCGAGGGGACATACAACAGGTACGAGCGCGGCCTGCTCCGTCTGAGGCGCGCAGGCCCGCAGCGCAACCTTTAGCATACGGGGGCGGCCGGACAGGGTCAATGCGCGAAGCGCGCACCCGGGGCAGATCTACTCAACTCCGGCACCAACTCGTGTCCATCCACGCCTCATCGGCGGGATCCGCGCACAGCGGCACTGAGCGCAAACTACATCGGCGGGCGAGATGAACCAAGAGTACGAACACGAAGTCCCCTCCGACTCGGGCGAGGAGGAGGCGGAGGCGACCCGGCGTGACGCGGGGGACGCGGAGAGCAGCCGGGCGAGCCGCGGCTGGTGGGACAGGAACGCCGACGAGTACCAGAGCGATCACGGATCGTTCCTGGGCGACGACCGCTTCGTCTGGGGTCCGGAGGGGCTCGACGAGGCCGAGGCCGGACTCCTCGGGCCGGCCGCCTCGCTGAAGGGCCTCGACGTCCTGGAGATCGGGGCGGGCGCGGCGCAGTGCTCGCGCTGGCTGGCGGCGCAGGGGGCGCGGCCGGTGGCCCTCGACCTCTCGCACCGCCAGCTCCAGCACGCGCTGCGGATCGGCGGGGACGTGCCGCTGGTGGAGGCCGATGCCGGTGACCTGCCCTTCAGGGACGGCTCCTTCGACCTGGCGTGCTCGGCGTACGGCGCGGTGCCGTTCGTCGCCGACCCGGTGAAGGTGTTCCGGGAGGTGCGGCGGGTGCTGCGGCCGGGCGGCCGGTGGGTCTTCTCGGTGACGCATCCGATCCGCTGGGCCTTCCCGGACGAGCCCGGTCCCGAGGGCCTCTCGGTCGCGGCCTCCTATTTCGACCGCACCCCTTATGTGGAGCAGGACGAGCAGGGACGGGCGGTGTACGTGGAGCACCACCGGACGATCGGCGACCGGGTGCGGGACGTGGTGGCCGGCGGCTTCCGCCTGCTCGACCTGGTCGAGCCCGAGTGGCCGGCGTGGAACAGCCAGGAGTGGGGCGGCTGGTCCCCGCTGCGGGGGAACCTGATCCCGGGCACGGCGATCTTCGTCTGCGAGCGCGCGGAGGAGCGGCACCGCTTGTCCTATTAATGGGTGGGTCCTGTGGACGACGGGACCCACCTTCCTCGCGTCGCGTACGAGACTGAACTCGTGATCCGAAACGACGCTCTCGACCGTCTCCCCGTCCGCCATGCCGTCCCCGAGCTGCTGGCCGCGCTCGACCGGCGCGGTACGGCCGTGCTGTCCGCGCCTCCCGGCACGGGCAAGACGACGCTGGTGCCGCTCGCGCTCGCGGGTCTCATAGGGGAGGGACCGCGGCGTCGGGTCCTGGTGGCCGAGCCGCGGCGGATGGCGGTGCGGGCGGCGGCCCGGCGGATGGCGTGGCTGCTCGGCGAGGAGGCCGGCGGCACGGTCGGCTTCTCGGTCCGCGGCGAGCGGCGGACCGGCCCCTCCACCCGGGTCGAGGTGGTGACCACGGGCATTCTGCTCCAGCGGCTCCAGCGCGATCCGGAGCTCGCGGGTGTCGACGTGGTGCTGCTCGACGAGTGCCACGAGCGGCACCTGGACGCGGACACGGCGATGGCCTTCCTGGTGGACGTGCGGGCCACCCTGCGGCCGGAGCTGAAGCTGATCGCGGCGTCGGCGACGAGCGACGCGGCGGCCTGGGCGGATCTCCTCACGGTCCTGGACGGCGGCGGGCCCGCGCCGGTGGTGTGGAGCAGGGGCGAGGGCCACGGCTGCCGGGTCTTCTTCGAGGCGCCGCCGTCGGGCATCCGGCCGGCCCACGGCACCTGGGTGGATCCGGCGCTGCTCCGGCACGTCGCCGCGACGGTCCGGCTCGCGCTGGAGCGGCACGAGGGGGACGTCCTCTGTTTCCTTCCGGGTACGGGGGAGATCGCGCGGACGGCCGGGATGCTGGCCGATGCCGACGCGGAGGTGCTCCAGCTGCACGGGCGGGCGCCCGCGGCGGTGCAGGACGCGGTGCTGCGCGGTACGGAGCCGGGCGGGCGGCGGCGGGTGGTGCTCGCGACCTCGGTGGCGGAGTCCAGCCTGACGGTGCCGGGGGTGCGGATCGTCGTGGACTCGGGGCTGGCCCGTGAGCCGCGGACGGACCACGCCCGCGGTCTCGGCTCGCTGGCGACGGTGACGGTCTCGGAGGCGACGGCGACCCAGCGCACGGGCCGGGCGGGCCGTGAGGCCTTCGGGTTCGTCTACCGCTGCTGGGCGGAGGCGAGCGACGGGGGCAGGCCACGCTTCCCGTCGCCGGAGATCAAGGTCGCCGACCTGGCGGACTTCGCCCTGCGGGCGGCCTGCTGGGGCGACCCGACGGCGGAGGGCCTCGCACTGCTCGACGCGCCGCCTGCCGGGGCGATGACGGCGGCGCGGTCGGTCCTCGGCTCGATCGGAGCCGTGGACGAGGCCGGGCGGGCCACCGAGCGAGGCGTACGGATGTCCCGGCTCGGTCTCCATCCCCGGCTCGGCCGTGCGCTCCTGGACGGTGCGCCGGAGGTCGGGGTGCGGCGGGCGGCGGAGGTGGTGGCGCTGCTCAGCGAGGAGCCGCCGCGCGACTACGGGGACGACCTGGCGGCGGCCTGGCGCGCCGCCCGCCGGGGCACCGACGGGTACGGCGCACGGTGGAAGGCGGAGGCCCGCCGGCTGGAGCGGTCGGCGGCGGAGGCGATGGGCGGTGGCGCCTCGGGGACGTCGGGGACCTCGGGGACGCCGGCGGCTTCGGGGGCTTCGGCTCGGCTCGCCGGCGCAGCGACTTCGGCGACTTCGGCGGGGTCTGCGGGGTCTGCGGGGTCTGCGGGGTCTGCGGGGTCTGCGGGGTCTGCGACCGGGGACGACGTGGTGGCCGGGCTGGTGACGGCGCTGGCCTTTCCCGAGCGGGTGGCGAGGGCGCGGGAGCAGGGCGGCTATCTGATGGTGTCGGGGAGCGGGGCCCGGCTCGGTGAGGGTTCCGGGCTGCGGGCCACCGCGTGGCTGGCCGTGGCGGTGGCGGACCGTACGGCGCGGGACGCGACGGCGCGGGTGCGGCTGGCGGCGGTGGTGGACGAGGACATGGCGCGGCGGGCGGCCGGGCATCTGCGGTCCACCGGCGAGGAGGTCCGCTGGGAGGACGGGGACGTGGTCGCGCGGTCGGTGGACCGGCTCGGCGCGGTCGAGCTGACGGTACGGCCGCTGGGGGCGAAGGCGGATCCGGCGCTCGTGCGGGAGGCGCTGCTCGACGGGCTGCGGCGCGAGGGGCTCGGGCCGCTGCGGTGGAGCCGCGAGGCCGGGGAGCTGCGCGACCGGCTCGCCTTCCTGCACCGGGAGCTGGGGGAACCCTGGCCGGACGTGGCGGACGAGGCGCTGGTGGAGCGGGCCGGGGAGTGGCTGGAGCCGGAGCTGTCCCGGGCCGCACGGCGGGCCGATCTGGGGCGGATCGACGCCGGCGAGGCACTGCGGCGGCTGTTGCCGTGGGCGTCGGGCGAGGCGGGCCGGCTGGGGGAGCTGGCGCCCGAGCGGATCGAGGTGCCGAGCGGATCGCGGATCCGGGTCGAGTACGGCGGTGAGCGGCCGGTGCTCGCGGTGAAGCTCCAGGAGATGTTCGGGCTCGCGGAGACGCCTCGGGTGGCGGGGGTCCCGGTGCTCGTCCACCTCCTCTCCCCCGCGGGCCGGCCGGCGGCGGTCACCGCCGACCTGGCGTCGTTCTGGCGGGACGGCTACCGGTCCGTGCGGGCGGAGCTGAGGGGGCGGTACCCGAAGCATCCGTGGCCCGAGGACCCTTCCGCTGCGGAGGCGACCCGGTTCACGAGCGCGCGGCTCAGACGGGAGGGGTGAGCGGGGCGACGGCGGGTTCCGGCGC
The DNA here is from genome assembly GCF_042795405.1 of Streptomyces sp. NPDC056480. Classification (NCBI taxonomy): domain Bacteria; kingdom Bacillati; phylum Actinomycetota; class Actinomycetes; order Kitasatosporales; family Streptomycetaceae; genus Streptomyces; species Streptomyces sp. NPDC056480. Next base: position 18,206 of record NZ_JBHTSA010000057.1, read on the forward strand.
CGGGCGGCGGGAGCGGGCCTCCAGCCAGAGTGCGAGGGCGAGGAGGAGGAGCGCGAGGAAGGTCAGGCTCCAGGGGACGTAGGAGACGAGGAGGAGGACGGTGAGGCGGTTGGAGGCGACCATGTCGCCGACGCTCCGGATGTAGTCCTCGCGCATCTTCACGTGGCCCTCGAAGACGGTGAGGGTGTCGACGCCCATCAGGGCCTTGGCGTTGCGGAGCTCTTCCTTGTGGATCTCCTCGCCGTTGACGGGGGCGCCGGTGACGGGCTCGATCCAGAACATCCGCTTGGTGGTGTACCAGCGGGTGAGGCCGGATTCGGCGATGACCTCCGGGGGGATCTTGACCGGCATGGCCTTGGGCATGGGGACCTTGGTCCAGGGGATGGTCTGCTCGAAGTAGTAGACCTCCATGCCGCGGAAGGTGCGGGTGCCCTTGTAGTGGATGGGGGACGAGGTGCGGGTCTGGGCGTCGAAGTACTGGTAGTCCCGCTTCTCGGTGAGGAAGGGCCACTTGAACTCGATGCCCTCGCGCCGGACCGGGTCGCCGTCGACGGATTCGCCGGTGGCGTTGACGGGGTCCTGGGTGTGGGCGTCGAAGATGTACCGCTCGGGGATCCGGGAGACCATCTTGCCGTCGGGGCCCGTGATGTAGGCGAGGGCGTCCCAGACGACGACGTCGCGCCCGGCGTCGCGTTCGATGCGCCGCGACTCCTCCACGTTGCCCTTGAGGGTCTGGATGATCGTGATCTTGTCGACCTTCTCGGCCTTGAGCGTGGAGTAGTTGAGCAGGGTCGCGGGCTGCGCCTCCAGGACGGTCTCCTGGTACTGGTTCGGCGGGATCTTCGCCAGGCGGGGGAAGGCGTACCAGCGCAGGGTCGGGGCCATCGCGACACAGAAGACGGCGAGGGCGAGGAGGACGAGGCTGGCTCGGCGGCGCACGGTCGCCCCCCTACTTCTTGGGGCCGGGGTCGGCGGTCAGCAGGGGCTTGGGCGAGGTGGGCCCGTCGGGCGGCAGATCGACCACGGAGACGAGGAGGACGAAGAGGAGGACTGGGGCGAGTCCGATGGCGGCGGCGACGAGGGCACGCATGGTCGGCCTCCCGGGGTGCGATCTGATAGGTCGTCAGGGCGGGGGCACCGTAGCAACGCGACCGCGAGATGAGAACACGTTGCACCGCCCTGCCCGGGGATCCCGGTGCCGCTCCCCCGCCCCGGCGTCCCGAAAGGCCGCCCGCCCGCCCCGGCGTCCCGAAGGCCGCTCGCCCGCCGGGGAACGCCAAGCGCCGCCCCGCCGCCCGGTGGGGGCGGAGGAGCGGCGCGTGGGGAGGAGGGGGATGCGCGGGCGGGTCAGGCCGAGGGTGAGGGGGAGGCCTCGGGCGAGCCGGTGCCGGAGGAGCTCGGCTCCGGGGTCGGGCTCGGGGTCGCGGTGGGCGCGGTGACCGTCAGCTTGATCTCCGTGGTGCCGCCGCCGGGCGCGGTGAGGCGGAGCACGTACTCGCCCGCCTTGTCGCCCGCGAGGATCGCCGGCAGCGAGACGAGGCCGTTCTCGTCCGTCTTCAGGACGAGCGTGCGGACCCCGTCCTTGAAGGTCGGGCCGTCGGCGCTCTCCTTGGTGTCCGCGGCGTCGGCGATCACGGCCGTGACGAGCACACCGGGGGCGAGGACGCCCTTGTCGGTTGCCTTCACCTGAACGGACTGGCCGAACGTGGTGCCGGTGGTGGCCGACAGCGGGTCGCCGCCGACCCGGGCGAGGGCGTCCGCCTGCCGTTCGGTGACGGTCGCGGTGAACGTGGTCGCGTCCATGCCGCGGCCCACGACGGTGGCCTTGACCGTGAACGACCCGGTCTTCTCGCCCGCCCGCAGGGCGGGGGCGGCGGCGATGCCGGCCGAGCCCGTGGTGACGGTCGTGGTCGTCGCGCCGCCGGAGAAGCGGGTGTCGGTGGTGCCGGTGATCTCGAAGCGGATGCTCACACCGGTGATCGGCGCGCCCGCGGCGTCGAGCGCCGCGACCGTCGGGGTCTTGGTGAAGGCGCTTCCGGTGGTCGCGGTGAGGGGACCGGAGGAGACGGCCGCGAGGCGCGCGACCTTGACGGCCGGCGGCACGGTCGGCGGGACCGGCGGCTTCGTCGGCGGCGTGACCGGGGGCTTCACCGGCGGGGTCGGCTTCGTCGGCGGCTTGGTGACGTCCGAGGGCCCGCCGGGCTTCGTGGGGCCGGGCTTCGGCGTGCCCGGCTTCGGGGCGGGGGTCGTCGGGGCCGGCGTGAGCGGCGACGTGGGGAGGGGGCGGTTGTTCTGGCCCCGGTCGTCGCTGCGGTCGACCGGCAGCACTCCCGTGCCGTCCGGGACCTGGTGGGTGCCGCGCCGATAGTACTCGAACCACGACATGACCGTGTTCAGGTACTCCGTCGAGCGGTTGTAGCTGAGGATCGCGCGGTCGAGGTCGGCCTTGAGCGCGAGGTTGCGGTCGTTGGCGCAGAGGTAGAGACCGGCGGCCTGCGCGGCGTCGTAGATGTTGTTGGGGTCCTTCTTACCGTCGCTGTTCGCGTCCTGGCCCCAGGTGGCCCAGGTGGACGGGATGAACTGCATCGGGCCGACGGCGCGGTCGTGGGTGCGGTCACCGTCGAAGGCGCCGCCGTCGGTGTCGGAGATGTTGGCGAATCCGACGCCGTTGAGGATGGGGCCGAGGATCGGCGAGAGGGTGGTTCCGTTCGCGTCGACCCGGCCGCCGCGGGCCTGTCCGGACTCGACCTTGCCGATGCCGGCGAGCAGCTGCCAGGGCAGGTTGCAGCCGGGGGCGGTCGAACGGATCGACTGCTCGGCACGCTGGTAGGCGGCGAGCACGGACGCGGGTATGCCGGCCTGCGCAGGGCCCGTGATCACCGGCAGCTTGACGGGGGGAAGCCCGGGCTTGTTCGGCGTGTTCAGCGGCGGCAGTTCCGTGTAGTACGGCGAGTTGCCGGTGGCGGAACCGTCGCCGGACGGCGACGCGGTGTCCCCGGCGCCGATGGCCCGGTCTCCGCCGGCGTTGTCGGTGGGCGGCGGGGTCATCTCCGGCGCCTGTGAGGCGGCGAGCGCGGCGACCGCCGCGGCCACCACCGCACCGCTGGTGGCCCCCTTGCGCAGCCTGCGGCTCAAGTGCGCTGACATGTCCGTGGTCCCTTCCCCCTCGACTGGATCCCGCGCTCCCCGCGCGAGACCTCTGGCGACCCTATGCCAACTCCGGTCCACCGAACACCGGCGCCTGACCGTCTTTCACGCTTTCGTCACCTCTCGGCTGCCTGACGACTTCCCAGGTCGGACACGGAGAGCGACACGACCGGAGGGCCCCGCGCACCCCGGTCGGGAACCGGATGGAGGGTCGAACACCTCTTGCACTGCGGCCGATGATGTACTGCGGCCGTCGCCACCGGAACCTGGGGGAACACCCGTTGCCGTTCACGCTGAGCCATGCCGCTGCCGTGCTGCCCGGACTGCGCCGGAACGGCACCGCCCGCGGACCGCTGGTCGCGTCCGCTCTCGTCGCGGGCTCGTTCGCGCCCGACATGACCTACTTCGCGGCGACGGCCGTCCCCGGGGCGATGGTCTTCGGGGACGTCACCCACTCCCCCGTCGGGATCGTCACGGTCGATGTCCTGATCACCGCCGTGCTGGTGGCCCTGTGGCTGACCGTCCGTGAGCCGCTCGTCGTGCTGCTGCCCGCCCGGTGGCGCGGGCGGGTGTACGGCTTCGTCCGGGGCGAGGTCTGGCACGACCGTCACCCGGCCGTGCTCGCCGGGTGGTTCGGCCTCTCCGCGGTCGTCGGCTCGACGACCCATGTCGTGTGGGACTCCTTCACCCACCTCGACCGGTGGGGGACCCGGATGATCCCGTTCCTCGGTGACGTCGTGGCCGGGTTCCCCGTCTACCTCTATGCGCAGTACGGGGGTTCGGCGCTGGCGCTCGGACTCCTGGTCTGGTTCACGGCGCGGGCGCTCCGCTCCGCCGCGGGCGGTGAGCTGCCGCCCGGGGTACGGGTCCCGGGCCGGCGCGGGCGGCTGCTGGCGGCCGCGCTCATCGGCGGCTGCGTCCTCGCCGGGATGGCCCACCGGGTGCTGCGCTGGGCCGCGTACTGGGGCTGGGACCGCATCGAGACGCCCCTGGACGTCATTCCGACGGCCTGCTTCGGGGCCGGCGCGGGACTCGCCGTCGGGCTCGTGCTGTACGGGACGGGGGCACGGCTCCTTCGGTCGTCGCCCCCTGCGCGGCCGAAGCCTCCGGCCACCCCTCCCCCGGTGACGGGAGAGGGGGACCGGGGAGACCGCCGCGCACGTGATGCGCGGTCAGGCGCCGAAGCCTAGGCCCGGCAGGGGGCGCCGGGGCGCCCGCCTGCCGTGGCGGGTCAGTGTGCCGCCGAGTCCCAGTCGTGGCCCACGCCCACCGAGACGTCCAGGGGGGCGCGCAGGTCGGCTGCGGCCGACATCTGTTCGCGGACCAGGGCCTCGACCCGCTCGCGCTCGCCGGGGGCGAGTTCGAGCACGATTTCGTCGTGGACCTGGAGGAGCATCCGGGAGGCGAGGCCCGCCTCGGTCAGTGCCCGGTCGACGCCCAGCATGGCGACCTTCACGATGTCGGCTGCCGTGCCCTGGATCGGGGCGTTGAGCGCCATCCGCTCGGCGGCCTCGCGGCGCTGGCGGTTGTCGCTGTTCAGGTCGGGCAGGTAGCGCCGGCGGCCGAGCATGGTCTCGGTGTAGCCGGTGGCGCGGGCCTCGTCGACGACCCGGCGCAGGTAGTCCCGCACCCCGCCGAAGCGCTCGAAGTAGGTGTCCATCAGGCCGCGGGCCTCGCCCGGGTCGATGTTCAGCTGCTGCGAGAGGCCGAATGCGGAGAGGCCGTAGGCCAGGCCGTACGACATGGCCTTGATCTTGCGGCGCATCTCGGCGTCGACGGCGGACCGCTCGACGCCGAAGACCTGGGAGGCGACGGTGGTGTGGAGGTCCTCGCCGGAGGTGAAGGCCTCGATGAGGCCCTCGTCCTCGGAGAGGTGGGCCATGACGCGCAGCTCGATCTGGCTGTAGTCGGCGGTCATGAGGGCATCGAAGCCCTCGCCGACGACGAAGCCGTGCCGGATGGCGCGGCCCTCGTCCGTCCGCACCGGCACGTTCTGCAGGTTGGGGTCGGTGGAGGAGAGGCGTCCGGTGGCGGCCACCGTCTGGCTGAAGGTGGTGTGGATGCGCCCGTCGGCGGCGATCGTCTTGATCAGGCCCTCGACGGTGGAGCGCAGCCGGGCCTGCTCGCGGTGCCGGAGCATGATCACGGGCAGGTCGTGCTCGGTCTGGCCGGCCAGCCAGGCGAGCGCGTCCGCGTCCGTGGTGTACCCGGTCTTGGTCTTCTTGGTCTTCGGCAGGTTCAGCTCGCCGAAGAAGACCTCCTGGAGCTGCTTGGGCGAGCCGAGGTTGAACTCGTGGCCGACGGAGGCGTGCGCCTCCTTCACGGCCTGCTGCACGGCCCCTGCGAACTGCTGCTCCATGGCCTCCAGGTGGTCGCGGTCGGCGGCGATGCCGTGCCGCTCCAGGCGGGCGAGGAGGGCGGAGGTGGGCAGCTCGACGTCGTGGAGGAGCTCGCGGGCGCCGACCTCTCCGAGCTTCTCCTCGAAGGCCGCGGCGAGGTCGAGGACGGCCCGCGCCTGGGTCATGAGGGCCTCGGCCTCGGCGGTGTCGTCGGCGCCGAAGGCGAGCTGGCCGTCGGCGGCGGCCGCGGGGGCGAGCTCGCGGTGGAGGTACTCGACGGAGAGCGCGTCGAGCGCGAAGGAGCGCCGGCCGGGCTTCACGAGGTAGGCGGCGAGGGCGGTGTCCATGGTGACGCCCGCGATGCTCCAGCCGTGCTCGGGGAAGACCCGCATCGCGCCCTTGGCGTTGTGCATGGCCTTCGGCCGGTCGGGGTCGGCGATCCAGGCGGCCCAGGCCTGCTCGTCGGCCTCGTCGAGCGCGCTCGGCTCGAACCACGCGGCGGCGCCTCCGGCGGCGGCGAGGGCGATCTCCCCGACGTTCCCCGTGCCCAGGGCCCAGGTGTCGACGGTGGCGATGCCGAGGGGCTCGGTGCCGTGCTCGGCGAGCCAGGGGGCGAGCTCGCCGGCGCCGAGGACGGTGCCGTCGATCTCGACGCCCGCCTCGGGGGCCGGGGCGGTGTCCTCGGCGGCGCCCGGGTCGACGGCGAGGAGCCGCTCGCGCAGCGAGGGGTTGCGGATCTCCAGGGTGTCGAGGACGAGGGCGACCGCCCCGCGGTCGTACGGCTCGCGGGCGAGGTCCGTGACGCCCTTCGGCAGCTCGACGTCCGTGACCATCGCGGTCAGGCGGCGGTTGAGCTTGACCGACTCCAGGTGGTCGCGGAAGTTCTGGCCGGCCTTGCCCTTGACCTCCTCGGCGCGCTCGACGAGCTCGTCGAAGGAGCCGAACTGGTTGATCCACTTGGCCGCGGTCTTCTCGCCGACGCCGGGGATGCCGGGCAGGTTGTCCGACGGGTCGCCGCGCAGGGCCGCGAAGTCGGGGTACTGCGAGGGCGTGAGGCCGTACTTCTCCTGGACCTTCTCCGGGGTGAAGCGGGTGAGCTCGGAGACGCCCTTGGTCGGGTAGAGCACGGTGGTGTGGTCGGAGACCAGCTGGAAGGAGTCCCGGTCGCCGGTGACGATCAGGACCTCGAAGCCGGCGGCCTCGGCCTGGGTGGCGAGGGTCGCGATGACGTCGTCGGCCTCGAAGCCGTCGACGGCGAACCGCGGCGCGTTCATCGCGTCGAGGAGCTCGCCGATCAGCTCGACCTGCCCCTTGAACTCGTCGGGGGTCTTGGAGCGGTTCGCCTTGTACTCCGGGAACTCCTCGGACCGCCAGGTCTTGCGGGACACGTCGAAGGCGACCGCGAAGTGCGTGGGCGCCTCGTCGCGCAGCGTGTTCGCCAGCATCGAGGCGAACCCGTAGATCGCGTTCGTCGGCTGCCCGGTCGCGGTGGTGAAGTTCTCCGCGGGCAACGCGAAGAACGCCCGGTACGCGAGCGAGTGCCCGTCCATGAGGAGCAGGCGGGGGCGGGTGTCTGCGGGGTTCTTCGATGCTGTCTCGGCCACACGACGATCCTGCCACGGACGACTGACAATCCCGCCCACCGTTCCCGTCCGCACCGGCGGGGTGCCGGGCTGTCACCGCCGCGTGACAGGATCGGAGACGTACGCCGCAGGATTACGCTCAAGGGAGAGCGCGATGGTCAGCAAGCCGCCGGTCGGCGACCCGGTCCAGGACGCACCGCAGGTCACGCCGCCGCAGCACGCCGCCGCCGGGCTGCCCGCCATCGGGCACACGCTGCGGATCGCCCAGGAGCAGATGGGGCTGCGGCGCACCGCGCGGACCCTCCTCAAGGTCAACCAGAAGGACGGCTTCGACTGTCCCGGCTGCGCCTGGCCCGAAGAGGACAAGCGTCACGTGGCGGAGTTCTGCGAGAACGGCGCGAAGGCGGTCGCCGAGGAGGCGACGCTGCGCCGGGTGACCCCCGGGTTCTTCGCCGCGCACCCGCTGGCGGACCTGGCGACCCGCAGCGGGTACTGGCTGGGCCAGCAGGGCCGGATCACCGAGCCGATGCTGCTGCCGGAGGGCGGCGACCGGTACGAGCCGGTGACCTGGGAGCGGGCCTTCGCGATCCTGGCGGAGGAGCTCCGGGCGCTCGCCTCCCCCGACGAGGCGCTCTTCTACACCTCGGGGCGGACGAGCAACGAGGCGGCGTTCCTGCTCCAGCTCTTCGCCCGCGAGTTCGGCACGAACAACCTGCCGGACTGTTCCAACATGTGCCACGAGTCCTCGGGCTCGGCGCTGACGGAGACCATCGGCATCGGCAAGGGCAGCGTCTCCCTCGAGGACCTGCACCGGGCGGACCTGATCATCGTGGCCGGGCAGAACCCGGGGACGAACCATCCGCGCATGCTCTCGGCCCTGGAGAAGGCCAAGGCGGGCGGCGCGCGGATCATCTCGGTCAACCCGCTGCCCGAGGCGGGCCTGGAGCGGTTCAAGAACCCGCAGACCCCACAGGGCATGCTCCGGGGCGCCGCGCTCAACGACCTCTTCCTCCAGATCCGGATCGGCGGCGACCAGGCGCTCTTCCGGCTCCTGAACAAGCTGGTCCTGGAGACGGCCGGGGCGGTCGACGAGGAGTTCGTACGCGAACACACCCATGGGTACGAGGAGTTCGCGGCGGCGGCCGAGGGGGCCGACTGGGACGAGACCCTCGCCGCGACCGGTCTGGAGCGTTCCGAGATCGAGCGTGCCCTGGAGATGGTGCTCGCATCGGAGCGGACGGTCGTGTGCTGGGCGATGGGCCTCACCCAGCACAAGCACTCGGTGCCGACCATCCGCGAGGTGGTCAACCTCCTCCTCCTGCGCGGCGCCATCGGCCGGCCGGGCGCCGGGGTGTGCCCGGTGCGCGGCCATTCGAACGTGCAGGGCGACCGCACGATGGGGATCTTCGAGCGGCCCGCGCCCGCCTTCCTCGACGCCCTGGACAAGGAGTTCGGGATCGTCTCGCCGCGCCACCACGGCTTCGACGTGGTCCGGTCGATCCAGGCGCTGCGGGACGGCGAGGCGAAGGTGTTCTTCGCGATGGGCGGCAACTTCGTGGGGGCGACGCCCGACACGGAGGTGACGGAGGCGGCGATGCGCCGGGCCCGGCTGACCGTCCACGTCTCGACGAAGCTGAACCGCTCACACGCGGTGACGGGCACGCGCGCGCTGATCCTGCCCACCCTGGGCCGTACGGACAAGGACGTGCAGGCGGGCGGCAGGCAGTTCGTGACGGTCGAGGACTCGATGAGCCAGGTGCACGCCTCGCGGGGCAACCTGCCGCCCGCGAGCCCGCACCTGCTGTCCGAGCCGGCGATCGTGGCGAGGATGGCCCGCGCCGTCCTCGGCGACGGATCGGCCACGCCCTGGGAGGAGTTCGAGGCCGACTACGCCACGATCCGGGACCGCATCGCGCGCGTGGTGCCCGGCTTCGAGGACTTCAACGCCCGTCTCGCCGCGGACGCGGGCGGCTTCCGGCTGCCGCACGGTCCGCGCGACGAGCGCCGCTTCCCGACGAAGACCGGCAAGGCCAACTTCACGGCGGCGCCCGTGGAGTACCCCAGGGTGCCGGAGGGGCGGCTGCTCCTCCAGACGCTGCGCTCGCACGACCAGTACAACACCACGATCTACGGCCTCGACGACCGCTACCGGGGCATCAAGGGCGGCCGCCGGGTCGTCCTGGTCCATCCCGAGGACGCGGCGGCGCTGGGCTTCGCGGACGGGGCGTACGCGGACCTGGTGAGCGAGTGGACGGACGGCAGCGAGCGGCGGGCGCCCGGCTTCCGGGTGGTGCACTACCCGACGTCCCGGGGCTGCGCGGCGGCCTACTACCCGGAGACGAACGTGCTCGTGCCGCTGGAGTCGACGGCGGACGTCAGCAACACCCCCGCGAGCAAGTCCGTGATCGTCCGTCTGGAAGAATCCGCATCCGCCTAAGCGTTTGCTCAGGCAGCTCAGGAAGACCAGCCGTACGAAGACGTACGAAACGAACGGAGCCGGGCATGGGTGAGCAGCAGCACGTGAAGTTCCCGCAGGAGGTCCTCGACGAGTACGCGGCGCTGGGTGTCGACCTCCCGGCGCTCTTCTCGGCCGGGCACCTCGGCAACCGGATGGGCGTCCAGATCCTGGAGGCCTCCGCCGAGCGGGTCGTCGGCACCATGCCCGTGGAGGGCAACACCCAGCCGTACGGTCTGCTGCACGGCGGCGCCTCGGCGGTGCTCGCGGAGACGCTCGGGTCCATCGGCTCGATGCTGCACGGCGGGGTGTCGAAGATCGCGGTGGGCGTCGACCTGAACTGCACCCACCACCGCGGGGTGCGCAGCGGCCTGGTGACCGGTGTGGCGACGCCGGTGCACCGCGGGCGGTCGACGGCCACGTACGAGATCGTGATCACCGACGAACAGGACAAGCGGGTGTGCACGGCGCGGCTGACGTGTCTGCTGCGCGAGGTCACCGCGAAGGACGCGTCCAACATTCCGGACACCTCGAACGCCTGAGCGGTGACATACGGGGCCTGACCAGCCACGCACGACCAAGGGGCGGCACCTGTGGGTGCCGCCCCTTCGGCGTTCCCCCCCGGTCCGCACACCGGATTTCGTCACGCTGTGTCACATACACAAGAGGGGACGGCGACCGAACCGGAGGGGCCGGTTCGTCCGCTCAGGTTTCTGCCGTTGTCCGATATCCGGAGAGTCCGCTGAGCGGACCGTCAGTACCAAGAATCGCTCAAGCCCCTTAGCGGAACTGCGCGTTCTCACTATGTGAACACCGCATTACAGCCCTCTATGCCCCGGTTTTCCCACTCGACGCGCACACTCTTTCCCCCTCGGCATAACAAGACAGTCACATCCTGTCCTCGGCGCTCCCCGACCCTCCCCACCTGCGCTTAGAGTCACCGCCAGTCACCGCGCCGCCGGGCGCGTTCTACTGCACGGCCCTGTACCAACCCCAGTACGGCCCGGCGTTCCAAAACGGCACCCCTCGCTCCGCAGCTTCACGGCACCGCCTCATCCGAGGGGGCCGCGCCAGGGAAAGGACCCTTCGTGCGAAACCGTTCGATGCTCATACTCACCACCGCGGTCACCGCGGGAGCACTCACCCTCACCGCCTGTGGTTCGCGCGACGACAAGGGCGCCGAAAAGGGCGGCGGCGACAGCGGCAACGTCACCGTGACCATCGGCCTCGACGCGCCCCTCACGGGTGAGCTGTCCGCCCTCGGTCTCGGCATCAAGAACTCCGCCGACCTCGCGGTCAAGACCGCCAACGAGAAGGCCTACGTCAAGGGCGTGACCTTCAAGCTGGAGTCCCTGGACGACCAGGCGCAGCCCTCCGCCGGCCAGCAGAACGCCACCAAGTTCGTCGCCGACAAGAGCGTCCTCGGCGTCGTCGGCCCGCTGAACTCCTCCGTCGCCGAGTCGATGCAGAAGGTCTTCGACGACGCGAAGCTGGTGCAGGTCTCCCCGGCCAACACCAACCCGGCGCTGAGCCAGGGCATCAACTGGAGCACCGGCGACAAGAAGCGGACCTACAAGTCCTACTTCCGCACCGCCACCACGGACGCCATCCAGGGCCCGTTCGCCGCCCAGTACGTCTACAACGAGGCCAAGAAGACCAAGGCCTTCATCATCGACGACAAGAAGACCTACGGCGCCGGCCTCGCGGGCACCTTCAAGGGCGAGTTCGAGAAGCTGGGCGGCAAGGTCCTCGGCACCGAGCACATCAACCCCGACACCAAGGACTTCTCCGCGGTCGCGACCAAGGTGAAGAGCTCCGGCGCCGACGTCGTCTACTACGGTGGCGAGTACCCGGCCGCCGGCCCGCTGGCCAAGCAGATCAAGGAAGCCGGCGCGAAGGTCGTCGTCGTCGGCGGCGACGCGATCTACAGCCCCGAGTACGTGAAGCTCGGCGGCGCGGCCGCGACCAACGGCGACATCGCCACCTCCGTCGGCGCGCCGATCGAGTCCCTCGACTCCGCCAAGGAGTTCCTGGCCAACTACAAGGCCAAGGGCTACAAGGAGGCCTACGAGGCCTACGGCGGCTACGCGTACGACTCCACCTGGGCGATCATCGAGGCCGTCAAGAAGGCCACCGAGGGCAACGGCGGCAAGGCCCCCGAGCGCGCCAAGGTCGTCGAGGCCATGCAGGGTGTCTCCTTCGAGGGCGTGACCGGCAAGGTCTCCTTCGACGAGTTCGGTGACACCACCAACAAGCAGCTGACCGTCTACAAGGTCGAGGGCGGCGCGTTCAAGCCGGTCAAGTCCGACACCTTCGGCGGCTGATCAGCCTCACCACCCCGCATCACCAGCAACTCCGCATCACTCAGCACCACTCAGCACCACTTTCACCGCGCGGGGGGCCGCACCTGGCTCCCCGCGCGGTGTCACATCCGTCGAAAGTCTCGGAGGACAATGCGGTGAACGAACTGCCGCAGCAGCTGGTCAACGGCCTGCTACTGGGATCCATGTACGGGCTCGTCGCCGTCGGCTACACGATGGTCTACGGCATCGTCCAGCTCATCAACTTCGCCCATGGCGAGATCTTCATGACCGGCGGCTTCGGGGCGCTCACGGTCTGGCTCATCCTGCCCGGCGGCACCAGCATGTGGGTCGCGCTGCCCGTCATGATCATCGGTGCCGTGATCGTCGCGACCACCATAGCCGTCGGAGCGGAACGGTTCGCCTACCGTCCGCTCCGGGGTGGCCCACGCCTCGCCCCCCTCATCACGGCCATCGGTCTCTCGCTCGCCCTGCAGTACGCGGTGTGGGTGTGGTACCCCGAGGCGAAGTCCGCCCGGACCTTCCCGCAGATCCCCGGCGGTCCGATCGAACTCGGCCCCGTCACCATCCAGACCGGCGACGTCTTCCTCCTGATCGCCGCCCCGATCTGCATGGCCGTCCTCGCCTTCTTCGTGATGCGCACCCGCGTCGGCCGCGGCATGCAGGCCACGGCGCAGGACCCGGACACCGCCAAGCTCATGGGCGTCAACACGGACCGCATCATCGTGATCGCGTTCGCCCTCGGCGCCGCGATGGCCGCCGTCGGCGCCGTCGCCTACGGCCTCAAGTACGGCGTCGTCGACTACAAGATGGGCTTCCTCCTCGGCCTCAAGGCCTTCACGGCCGCCGTCCTCGGCGGCATCGGCAACATCTACGGAGCCATGATCGGCGGAGTCGTCCTCGGTATCGCCGAGACCATGGCGACGGCGTACATCAGCCACATCCCCGGTATGGAGCAGCTCGGCGGCCAGTCCTGGGCCGACGTCTGGGCCTTCGTACTCCTCATCGTCGTACTCCTCGCCCGGCCACAAGGCCTCCTGGGCGAGCGCGTCGCGGACAGGGCGTGAGCACCATGACCACCATCTCCGAGAACCCCCAGGCAGCACCGGTCTCCCAGCAGGAGGAGGCCACCGGCCTCATCGGCTTCGTGCCGGCCAAGGCCGCCCGCGCCCTCACCCTGGGCGGCGCCGTCCTCACCGTCGCCAGCTGTTTCCTCTCGTGGACCTGGACGCCCACGTTCCCCGGCGACCTCACGTACTACGGCTCCCCGGCCGGCCTCCAGCTCCAGGTCCTGGTCCTGGGTCTGCTCACCGCCCTCTTCGCCCTCTCCTCCTACGGCGTCAAGGGCACCCGCTGGCTGACCCCGGCCGGCGCCGACGCGGCCGTCAAGTTCGCCGCGCTCGCCGCCTTCGGCACCACCTGGTACACCGTCGCCGCCATCAGCGTCTCGCTCGGCGGCCCGGTCAACCTGGAGCCGGGCGGCGCGATCGTCGCGTTCGCCACCCTGATCACCCTCCTCGGCGCCCTCGCCCTCCCCTTCGAGCGGCCCAAGGTCCACCCCGTCGACCCCGAAGACACCGGCTGGGACCAGTTCAAGCACCGCGCCGGCAACGGCTGGACCGTCTTCAAGGGCGCCTTCGCCACCACCGGCACCGCCCGCAAGCTGCCCCCGATGCACTCCTCCGTCGAGATCCTGATCATCACGGGCATCCTCGCCGTGGCGCTCGGCGTCTTCACCTACGGCGTCGGCACCGAGTACGACGAGCTGTTCCTCGGCTTCCTCATCACGGCCGGCCTCGGCTTCGCCGCGGTCAACAAGTCCGGCCTCATGCAGCAGGCCACGCAGCTCACCAAGAAGCACCAGAACCTCACCATCGCGGGCGCGTTCACCGCGGCGGCGCTCTTCCCCTTCACCCAGACCGACGACCAGTACGCGACGCTCGGCGTCTACATCCTGATCTTCGCCACGGTCGCCCTGGGCCTGAACATCGTCGTCGGCCTCGCCGGTCTCCTCGACCTCGGCTACGTCGCCTTCCTCGGCGTCGGCGCCTACGCGGCCGCCCTCGTCTCGGGCGCCCCCACCTCGCCGTTCGGCGTGCACTTCCCCTTCTGGGCCGCCATCCTCGTCGGCGCCGGAGCCTCCCTGGTCTTCGGCGTCCTCATCGGCGCCCCGACCCTGCGACTGCGCGGCGACTACCTCGCCATCGTGACGCTCGGCTTCGGTGAGATCTTCCGCATCGCCGTCATGAACACCGACGGCACCTCCGGTCCGGACATCACCAACGGCTCCAACGGCATCGCGTCCATCCCGAACCTCAACATCTTCGGGTTCGACTTCGGCGCCGAGCACGCCATCGCCGGATTCACCATCGGCCGCTTCGCGAACTACTTCTTCCTGATGCTGCTGATCATGGCGGTCGTCGTGCTGGTCTTCCGGCGCAGCGGCAACTCCCGCATCGGCCGCGCCTGGGTCGCCATCCGCGAGGACGAGACCGCCGCGCTCGCCATGGGCATCAACGGCTTCCGCGTCAAGCTCATCGCCTTCGCACTCGGCGCCTCCCTCGCCGGCCTCGCCGGCACCGTGCAGGCCCACGTGACCTACACGGTGACGCCGGAGCAGTACCTCTTCGCCGGTCCGATCCCGCCCAACTCCGCCTTCCTGCTCGCAGCCGTCGTCCTCGGCGGCATGGGCACGATGAGCGGTCCGCTGGTCGGCGCCTCGCTGCTGTTCCTCATCCCCAACAAGCTCCAGTTCATGGGCGAGTACCAGCTCTTCGCCTTCGGCGTCGCGCTGATCCTGCTCATGCGCTTCCGCCCGGAAGGCATGATCGCCAACCGGCGCAACCAGCTGGAGTTCCACGAGAACGACGAGACGCCCGCCACGCTCGCCAAGGCAGGTGCCTGAACCATGACGACCACCACGAAGACCGCCGACGCCACCACCGCGCCGCCCGCCGGCGAGGCCGTGCTCGACGCGCGCGGAGTCACCATGCGCTTCGGCGGCCTCACCGCCGTGCGCGACGTGAACCTGACCGTCAACAGCGGCGAGATCGTCGGTCTCATCGGCCCCAACGGCGCCGGCAAGACCACCTTCTTCAACTGCCTCACCGGTCTCTACGTCCCCACCGAGGGCGAGGTCCGCTACAAGGGCCAGGTCCTGCCGCCCACGTCGTACAAGGTCACCGACGCCGGCATCGCCCGCACCTTCCAGAACATCCGTCTGTTCCACAACATGACGGTCCTGGAGAACGTCCTCGTCGGACGCCACACCCGGATGAAGCAGGGCCTCTGGTCGGCGCTGCTCCGCCTCCCCGGCTTCAAGAAGGCCGAGGCCGAGGCGACGGACCGGGCCATGGAGCTCCTGGAGTTCATCGGACTCCAGGACAAGGCCCAGCACCTCGCCAAGAACCTCCCGTACGGAGAGCAGCGCAAGCTCGAGATCGCCCGCGCCCTCGCGAGCGACCCCGGCCTGATCCTGCTCGACGAGCCCACCGCCGGCATGAACCCGCAGGAGACGCGGGCGGCGGAGGAACTCATCTTCGCCATCCGGGACATGGGCATCGCCGTCCTCGTCATCGAGCACGACATGCGGTTCATCTTCAACCTCTGCGACCGGGTCGCCGTACTCGTCCAGGGCCAGAAGCTGATCGAGGGCGACAGCCAGACCGTCCAGAGCGACGAGCGGGTCATCGCCGCGTACCTGGGCGAGCCCGTCGCGGACACCCCGGCGGAGGAGGCCCCCGCACCGGAGGCCCCCGCGAAGGCCGCGCCCGCCGAGGACGCGCCCGCCGAGGAGGACGCGCCCTCGGACGAGGACGCACCGTCGGACGGGGACGCACCGTCGGAGGCGGACGCCCCCGAGGCCGCTGAGGCCCCTGAGGCGACCGAGACCCCCGAGGCCGCCGCCGACGAGGCACCGGCCGCCGAGGAGACCTCCTCGGAGGACACCACGCACGACCCTGCTTCGGGCAAGGAGAACGACGCATGACCGCACTGCTCGAAGTCGAGGACCTGCGCGTCGCCTACGGAAAGATCGAGGCCGTCAAGGGCATCTCCTTCTCCGTCGAAGCCGGTGAGGTCGTCACCCTCATCGGCACCAACGGCGCCGGAAAGACCACCACCCTGCGGACCCTCTCCGGGCTCCTCAAGCCGGTCGGCGGCCAGATCAAGTTCGAGGGCAAGTCCCTCCGCAAGATCCCCGCACACAAGATCGTCTCGCTGGGTCTGGCCCACTCCCCCGAAGGCCGCCACATCTTCCCCCGGATGACGATCGAGGAGAACCTCCTCCTCGGCGCCTTCCTCCGGAAGGACACCGCCGGCATCGCCAAGGACGTCCAGCGCGCCTACGACCTCTTCCCCATCCTGGGCGAGCGTCGCAAGCAGGCCGCCGGCACGCTCTCCGGCGGCGAGCAGCAGATGCTCGCCATGGGCCGGGCCCTGATGTCCCAGCCCAAGCTGCTCATGCTCGACGAGCCCTCCATGGGCCTCTCGCCGATCATGATGCAGAAGATCATGGCGACCATCGCCGAGCTCAAGGCCCAGGGCACCACCATCCTGCTCGTCGAGCAGAACGCCCAGGCCGCGCTCGCCCTCGCGGACCACGGCCACGTGATGGAGATCGGCAAGGTCGTGCTCTCGGGCACCGGCCAGAACCTGCTCCACGACGAGTCCGTCCGCAAGGCGTACCTCGGCGAGGACTGACCCACCCGGTCGGCACCACAGACAGAAGGCCCGCCCCACAGAGCCGTGGGGCGGGCCTTCTCCGTACGTCGTGGGCGGGCCTTCGCCGTACGCGTACGGCGGGGCGGGCGGGGCTACTGCCCCTTGGCCGCCTTCTTCTCCTCGGCGTCCTCGATGACGGCCTCGGCGACCTGCTGCATGGACATGCGCCGGTCCATGGACGTCTTCTGGATCCAGCGGAACGCGGCCGGCTCCGTCAGCCCGTACTGGGTCTGCAGGATGGACTTGGCGCGGTCGACCAGCTTGCGGGTCTCCAGGCGCTGGGAGAGGTCGGCGACCTCCTGCTCCAGGGCGCGCAGTTCGGAGAAGCGGGAGACGGCCATCTCGATGGCCGGCACCACGTCGCTCTTGCTGAACGGCTTCACGAGGTACGCCATGGCGCCGGCGTCCCGGGCCCGCTCGACGAGCTCGCGCTGCGAGAAGGCGGTGAGCATGAGGACGGGGGCGATGGACTCCCCGGCGATCTTCTCCGCGGCCGAGATGCCGTCGAGGACGGGCATCTTCACGTCGAGGATGACGAGGTCGGGGCGGTGCTCGCGGGCGAGCTCGACGGCCTTGGCGCCGTCACCGGCCTCGCCGACGACCGTGTAGCCCTCTTCCTCCAGCATCTCTTTGAGATCGAGGCGGATGAGGGCCTCGTCCTCGGCGATGACGACGCGGGTCGTCAGCGGCGGGACGTGCGACGCGTCGGCGTCGTCGGCGGGCTGGGGCGACTCGGGGGCGGTCACGGGGGCTCCTCGTTGCGGGGCAGTGCGCTGCACTAGGAAGCCTACCTAGCTGCTGGCCGGACTGGTGACCGGGTACACTTCGACTGGCAACATTGCCGGGTTGGCGCAATTGGCTGACGCTGAGGTCTCAAACACCTCTGTCCGAAAGGACGTGTGGGTTCGAATCCCATACCCGGCACCATTCTGAAAGCGGACGTTCACCTTCGCGTGGATGTCCGCTTTTTGCTGCGCCCAACTACGACTCGTCGCGCAGAGTGATCGCATGAACTTTCACGGCACAGAAGTGCGACAGCGGGCGCTCGCGCTGCTCCGAGGAGGCGCCAAGAACGCGGACGTGGCCCGCGAACTCAACGTTCCGCAGGGCACGGTCAGCTACTGGAAGCACAAGGACCGCGCGACGCGTGGCGAGTGCCCAGGTAGGCACAGCCCTTTGTGTGCACGGTGCGACGGACGGGATCTCGACGGGTCGGCGTACTCGTACCTACTGGGGCTCTACCTCGGTGACGGGCACATCGCCCACAGCCCTGCCATGCGGGTTCCGAGCCTTTCCATCTCGTGTACCGACACCTGGCCGGGGCTCATCGACGCCTGCGTGCAGGCGATGCAATCCGTCCTACCCGGCAATCACGCATCGAAGGTCCAGCGGCAAGGGTGCCTAGACGTCAAGATCTACTCCAAGCACCTCGCATGCCTCTTCCCTCAGCACGGGCCCGGCAAGAAGCACGAGCGGCACATCGCCCTCGAACCGTGGCAGCAGGAGATCGTCGACGCGTACCCGTGGCACTTCATCCGGGGACTCATCCACTCCGACGGGAGCCGGATCACGAACTGGACGACCCGGCTCATCGGCGGCGAACGGAAGCGGTACGAGTACCCCCGCTACTTCTTCACCAACTCGTCCGCCGACATCATCGGGCTCTTCACCGACGCCCTGGACCACGTGGGTGTCGACTGGAAACCCACGAACCAGTCGCGCACCGCACAGAACATCTCCGTCGCCCGCAAAGCCTCCGTCGCTCTCATGGACGCGCACGTGGGTCCCAAGCACTGACGCCCGCCGGACGGCTTACGTCAGCGGATCCCCGATGTGGTGGACCCGGACCAGGTTCGTCGAACCCGCGACCCCCGGCGGGGAGCCGGCCGTGATCACCACGATGTCGCCCGGCCGGCAGCGGCCGATCCGGAGGAGTTCCTCGTCCACCTGGGCCACCATCGCGTCCGTCGAGTCGACGTGCGGGCCGAGGAAGGTCTCGACGCCCCAGGTGAGGTTGAGCTGGGAGCGCGTCGCCGGGTCGGGCGTGAAGGCGAGCAGCGGGATCGGTGAGCGGTAGCGGGAGAGTCGCTTGACCGTGTCGCCGGACTGGGTGAAGGCGACGAGGAACTTGGCGCCGAGGAAGTCGCCCATCTCGGCGGCCGCGCGGGCCACCGCGCCGCCCTGGGTGCGGGGCTTGTTCCGGTCGGTGAGCGGCGGGAGGCCCTTGGCGAGGACGTCTTCCTCGGCTGCCTCGACGATGCGGCTCATGGTGCGGACGGTCTCGATGGGGTAGCGGCCGACGCTGGTCTCGCCGGAGAGCATCACGGCGTCGGTGCCGTCGATGACGGCGTTCGCCACGTCGCTCGCCTCGGCGCGGGTGGGGCGGGAGTTGTCGATCATCGAGTCGAGCATCTGGGTGGCGACGATGACCGGCTTGGCGTTGCGCTTGGCGAGCTTGACGGCGCGCTTCTGGACGATCGGGACCTGTTCGAGGGGCATCTCGACGCCGAGGTCGCCGCGGGCGACCATGATGCCGTCGAAGGCGGCGACGATCTCTTCGATGTTCTCGACGGCCTGCGGCTTCTCGATCTTGGCGATGACGGGGAGGCGGCGGCCTTCCTCGTCCATGATCCGGTGGACGTCGTCGATGTCCTGGGCGCTGCGGACGAAGGAGAGCGCGATGACGTCGGCGCCGATGCGCAGGGCCCAGCGCAGGTCTTCGATGTCCTTCTCGGAGAGGGCGGGGACGGAGACGGCGACGCCGGGGAGGTTGAGGCCCTTGTTGTCGGAGACCATGCCGCCTTCGATGACCACGGTGTTAACCCGGGGTCCGTCGACGGAGACGACCTCGAGGGTGACGCGGCCGTCGTCGACGAGGATGCGCTCGCCGGTGGTGACGTCGGCGGCGAGGCCGGAGTAGGTCGTCCCGCAGCAGTGGCGGTCGCCCTCCATCGGTTCGACGGTGATGGTGAACTCGTCGCCGCGTTCAAGGAGTACGGGGCCTTCACGGAAGCGGCCGAGGCGAATCTTCGGGCCTTGAAGGTCGGCGAGGACGCCGATGCTGCGGCCGGTCTCGTCGGAGGCTTTGCGTACGCGCTGGTAGCGCTCCTCGTGCTCGGCGTACGAGCCGTGGCTGAGGTTGAAGCGGGCCACGTCCATTCCGGCCTCGATCAACGCCTTGATCTGGTCGTATGTTTCGGTGGCGGGCCCAAGGGTACAAACGATTTTCGCTCGGCGCATGGGTCGAGCCTAGGGCTTACCCACCAGTAGCGAGTTGGCGGGACATGACTACTCAACAACCTTTCCGTGAAAGGCTGTTGACAAGTCTTGAATCTGTGCGCCGGGGTGCTCCGATGAGCGATTTTCGCGCCCCGGCGCCCCCTGTCTCAGAGTGCGGGCGGCCGCATCGTGAAGCGCGCGACGACCTCGGCGGTCACCGTCTGGCGCTGCGGTTCGAGGTCGAGCGGCGGGGCTTCCCCGACGCCCTCCGCCGAGTAGGCCACCGCCGCGGAGCCGAAGGCCGCCCGCCGTGGCATCAGCGGCTCCGCGACGCCGGCGTCCGACAGTTCGAGGAGTGAGGAGAGCGAGGTGCCGAGCGCCTCCGCGTAGGCCCGCGCCCGCTGCACCGCCTCGGTCACGGCGAGCCTGCGGGCCTCCGCGTACGCCGGGGAGGCGGGGCGCAGGAACCACCACGGGCCGTCGACGCTGGTCAGTTCCAGGTCGGCGAGCCGGGTCACCAGCTCTCCGAGGACGGTGAAGTCGGTCAGTTCGGCGGTGACCCGCACCCGCCCGTGGAAGGCGTGCACCCGTTCCCCCCGGCCTTTGCGGGTGAGTTCGGGGGAGATGGAGAAGCTGCCGGTCTCCAGTTTCTCCACCGCGGAGCCCTGCGCCTTGACCAGGTCGAGCACCAGGGCGTTGCGCCGGGTGAGGTCCGCGAGGGTCGCCGAGCGGTCGGGCCCTCGGGCGGAGACGGCCACCCAGATCCGGGCGAGTTCCGGGTCGACCTCCAGACGTCCTTCCCCGCGAACCGTCACCTGGGGTGCTTCCGGGGTCGCGTGTTCCTGCGTCACGTCCTGACTCCTCCGTGTTCGGCAGCGATCGTCCACCGAACACTTTCCCACTCCGTAACCCGAAAGCCCTGTCGCCGACGTGGCCGTCCGGGTCAGAATCTACGCGCGTTGTGCGCCATGGTCGGCGCCGACGGCACGGAACCACAAGGGGAGAGAACACATGCCGCTGAACCGCAGGACGTTCCTGGAGCGCTCGGCCGCCGCCGGGGCCGGAGTGGCCGTCGCCGGAGCCGTCGCCGTTCCCGCCGAGGCCCACGGCGGTCACGGTCGCCCGCGTCCGCGGAAGCGGTACTCGTTCACCGTGATGGGCACCACCGACCTGCACGGCAACGTCTTCAACTGGGACTACTTCACGGACAAGGAGTTCGACGACAAGGCGCACAACGACGTCGGCCTCGCCAAGATCTCCACCCTGGTCGACCAGGTCCGCAAGGAGAAGGGGCGCCGCAACACCCTCCTCATCGACGCGGGCGACACGATCCAGGGCACCCAGCTGTCGTACTACTACGCCAAGGTCGACCCGATCACCGCCCGTCGCGGCCCGGTCCACCCGATGGCCCAGGCCATGAACGCCATCGGCTACGACGCCGCCGCGCTCGGCAACCACGAGTTCAACTACGGCATCCCGGTGCTGCGCAAGTTCGAGGAGCAGTGCGACTTCCCGCTGCTCGGCGCCAACGCGCTGGACGCGAAGACCCTGCGCCCGGCCTTCGCCCCGTACAGCATGCACCGGCTGCGGACCCCGCACGGCAAGGACGTCAAGGTCGCGATACTGGGTCTGACCAACCCCGGCATCGCCATCTGGGACAAGGCGAACGTCAGCGGCAAGATGGTCTTCCCGGGGCTCGAGGAGCAGGCCGCGAAGTGGGTGCCCAGGCTGCGCTCGATGGGTGCGGACGTGGTCGTCGTCTCGGCGCACTCGGGCTCGAGCGGCACCTCCTCGTACGGTGACCAGCTGCCCCACATCGAGAACGCGGCCGGGCTCGTCGCCGAGCAGGTGCCGGGCATCGACGCGATCCTCGTCGGGCACGCGCACACGGAGATCCCCGAGTACCGGGTGAAGAACAAGGAGACCGGCAAGGACGTCGTCCTGTCGGAGCCCCTGAAGTGGGGTCAGCGCCTCACCCTCTTCGACTTCGACCTGGTGTGGGAGAAGGGCTGCTGGACGGTCGAGAAGGTCGCCGCGCAGGTCCTGAACTCCAACACGGTGGCGGAGGACCCGGAGATCACGGGGCTGCTCGGGGACGAGCACAAGAAGGTCGTGGCGTACGTCAACCAGATCATCGGGACTTCCACCGCCGTCATGACGACGGCCGACGCGCCGTGGAAGGACGAGCCGATCATCGATCTGATCAACGTCGTCCAGGCCGAGACCGTGAAGGCGGCCCTCGCGGGCGGTGCCCACGCGGCGCTGCCGGTCCTCTCACAGGCCTCGTGCTTCTCCCGCACGGCCCGCATCCCGGCCGGCCAGGTCTCCATCAAGGACGCCGCCGGTCTGTACCCCTTCGAGAACACCCTGGAGGCCCGTCTGATGACGGGCGCCCAGCTGAAGGACTACCTGGAGTTCTCGGCGCGGTACTACGTCCAGACCCCGGCGGGCGCTCCGGTCGACACCGCGAAGCTGACCAACGCCGACGGCATCCCGGACTACAACTACGACGCCGTCGCGGGGCTCACGTACGCCATCGACATCGCGAGGCCGGCCGGTTCCCGGATCGTGAACCTGTCCTTCGAGGGCAGGCCCCTGGACCCGGCGGCGAAGTTCGTCCTCGCGGTCAACAACTACCGGGCGAGCGGCGGCGGTGCGTTCCCGCACGTCGCCGGCGCCCAGCAGCTGTGGGCCAACTCGGACGAGATCCGCAACACCATCATCCAGTGGGTGAAGGCGAAGGGGACGGTCGACCCGTCCCTGTTCGCCTCGGTGGGCTGGAAGCTGACGCGGGACGGCGTCCCGGTCTTCTAGGAGTCAGCGGGTTATCACTGCTGTACGAGAGGCGTCAGCTTCTGGCCCTGGGCCGGGATGCTCGGCGCCTCTCGTGTCTCCAGGCCGAAGCTGGTGAAGGCGGTGCGGCGCGGCAGCGGGTACGGCTCCTTGCCGGTGATCGAGTTGAGGATGGTCGCGCTGCGCCAGGCCGCGAGGCCGAGGTCGGGTGCGCCGACGCCGTGGGTGTGCCGCTCGGCGTTCTGTACGTGCACGGCGCCGGTGACCGACGGGTCGAGGACCAGCCGGTACCGTTCGTCGACCCGGGCGCGCCCGGCGGAGTCGTGGCGGAGGTACGGGTCGAGCCCGGCGAGCATCCGGTCGACCGGGCGTTCCCGGTAGCCGGTGGCGAGGACGACGGCGTCGGTGGTGAGCCGGGAGCGGGTGCCCTGCTGGAGGTGTTCCAGGTGCAGCTCGACCTGGGTGGTGGCGACGCGGCCGGCCGTGCGGACCCGGACGCCCGGGGTGAGGACGGCGTCCGGCCAGCCGCCGTGCAGGGTGCGGCGGTACAGCTCGTCGTGGATGGCGGCGATCGTGTCGGTGTCGATGCCCTTGTGCAACTGCCATTGGCGGGGCATGAGTTCGCCGCGTACCGGCTCGGGCAGGGCGTGGAAGTAGCGGGTGTAGTCGGGGGTGAAGTGCTCGAGGCCCAGCTTCGAGTACTCCATCGGTGCGAAGGCCTCGGTGCGGGCCAGCCAGTGGATGCGTTCGGCCCCGGCGGGGCGGGCGCGGAGCAGGTCGAGGAAGACCTCGGCGCCGGACTGGCCTGATCCGATGACGGTGACGTGTCCGGCGGCGAGGAGCGTGTCGCGGTGTGCGAGGTAGTCGGCGGAGTGGAAGACGGGGACTCCGGGGGCGTCGGCGAGCGGTTTGAGGGGTTCGGGGACGTAGGGCTCGGTGCCGACGCCGAGGACGACGTTGCGGGTGTAGGCGCGGCCGAGGGCCTCGGCCTCGCCGTCCGGGTCGATCTGGGTGAAGTCGACTTCGAACAGGCGCCGTTCGGGGTTCCAGCGGACCGAGTCGACCTGGTGGCCGAAGTGCAGGCCGGGGAGCCGCTCGCTGACCCAGCGGCAGTAGGCGTCGTACTCGGCGCGCTGGATGTGGAACTTCTCGGCGAAGTAGAAGGGGAAGAGACGCTCGCGGCTCTTCAGGTAGTTGAGGAAGGTCCAAGGGCTGGCCGGGTCGGCGAGGGTCACCAGGTCGGCGAGGAACGGGACCTGGAGCGTGGCGCCCTCGATGAGGAGGCCCGGGTGCCAGTGGAAGGCCGGCTTCTGCTCGAAGAAGGCGGTGGCGAGCCCGCCGGGGACACCGTGCGCGAGGGCGGCGAGCGAGAGGTTGAAGGGGCCGATGCCGACGCCCACGAGATCGTGGGGGCGGTCGAGGTCGTCCTGGGGGGTGCTGCCGGTGCTGCCGGTCATCGGTGCGCGCTGCCTTCCACGAGGGTGATGAGCTGAGCCAGGTCGCCGGGGGTGGCGTGGGGGTTGAGCAGGGTGGCCTTGAGCCAGAGGCGGCCGTCCGCCTCGGCACGGCCGAGGACGGCGCGGCCCTCGGTGAGGAGGGTGCGGCGGACGGCGGCGACGGTATCGTCGGTGACGTCGGGGCCGTTGGGCCGGAAGAGGACGGTGGTGAGGGTGGGGCGGGCCCGCAGGTCGAGCCCCGGCGCCTTCTCCACGAGGTCGGCCAGCTCCTGTGCCCGGTCCATGCAGGCGTCGACGAGTTCGCCGAGACCGGTGCGGCCGAGGGCGCGGAGGGTGACGGCGGTCTTGAGGACGTCGGGGCGGCGGGTGGTGCGCAGGGAGCGGCCGAGGAGGTCGGGGAGGCCGGCCTCGGTGTCGTCGTCGGCGTTGAGGTAGGCGGCGGTGTGGCCGAGTACGGCGAGGTCGGCCGTGTCCCGTACGGCGAGGAGTCCGGCGGCGGCCGGCTGCCAGCCCAGTTTGTGGAGGTCGACGGTGACGGTACGGGCGCGGGTCAGGCCGTCGAGGAGGGAGCGGTGGGTACGACTGAAGAGGACGGGGCCTCCGTAGGCGGCGTCGACGTGGAGGTCGGCGCGCCGCTCCGCGCAGAGGTCGGCGAGGGCCGGGAGGGGGTCGATGAGGCCCTCGTCGGTGGTTCCCGCCGTGGCGGCGACGAGGACCGGGCCGGTGAGGGCGGTCAGCGTCTCGTGGAGGGCGGCCGGGTCCAGGGTGCCGCGGGGGGTGGGCACCACGACCGGTTCCGGGAGGCCGAGGAGCCAGGCGGCGCGCTGGAAGGAGTGGTGGGCGTTCGCGCCGACGACGGTGCGGACGGTGGGGCCCTGGCGTTCCCTCGCGAGGAGGAGGGCGAGCTGGTTGGACTCGGTGCCGCCGGTCGTGACGAGGGCGTCGGGGTCGGTGGCGTCGGGGAAGACCTCGGCGGCGAGGGCGGCCGTGACCAGGTCCTCGATCGCGGAGGCGGCGGGGGCCTGGTCCCAGGAGTCCATGGACGGGTTGAGCGCGGAGGCCGCGAGGTCGGCGGCGGCGGCGAGGGCGAGGGGCGGGGTGTGGAGGTGGGCGGCGCAGAGGGGGTGGGCGGGGTCGGCGGCCCCCTCGGCGAGGACCCGCACGAGGGTACGGAGTGCCTCGTGCGGGTCCTGGCCCGTCTCGGGCAGGGGCTCCCCCAGCGCTTCCCGCACCCGCCGCGCCACGGCCTCCGGCCCGCCGGCCGGGAGCGGGCCGCCGCGGGTCCGCGCGCCGTCGCGCAGGGCGTGGAGGGTGGTGCCGAGGAGGCGGCTCAGGGCGGTGGGATCGGCGGCGAGGGGTGGGGGTTCGGCACGCATGGACGACAGGGTGCCGGGGGTTGTGGGGGTATGTCCGAGGAGTCGCCCGTTGTGACCCGAACGGGTGACGCGCGGTGGCGCGAGTCGTGGCGATGGCCTTGCCGCCCGCCGCGAGGGCTCCGGCTCCGTGGTCTCCTCCCAGCCGCGGAGCCAGGCGCCGGCTGCCTCCGCGCGGCTGCTCCCCCGCGTCGGCCACCTCGCGCGTACTGCGCCCGCCGCCCGGGCTGAGCCCCCGCCCCTCCGCGAGCCGCACCCGCCCTCACCACCACCAGCGGGCCGCGCCTCGGCCACCCCCGTGCGGGCTGCGCCCGCGCCCTCGCCCCACCCACCCCCGCACGGGCTGCGCCCGCGCCCTCGCCTCAGTCACCTCCGTGCGGGCTGCGCCCCGCCCCCACCGCCTCCTGCGGGCCGCGCCCGCCACCCGCCCGTGTGGGCAATCGTCCCGCAGGGCGGGACGGGTGGGCACACGGGACGGCGCCCTCTGGCGGCGCCTCCGCCCCTTGCGCCTGAACCCGCACCCACAGTGCATCGCGCACGAGGTGCGGGTTACGGCGCGGAAGCCTAGGCCCGGCAAAGGGCGCCGTTCCGTTGTGCCCACCCGTTCCGCCCCAGCGGAACGAATGCCCACAACGGGGTGGGAGTGAGCACCGGCCCGGTGGGGGCAGCGCCCCCGCTGGGGCGCCGCCCCAGCGGGGGGGGACGGGGGCCGTTAGGCGTTGCGGGTTTTCAGGGCTCGGGTCAGGTCGTCCAGCTGGTCGACCAGTTTGCGGTGGAGCGCCGGGATCATCTCGTCCGTCAGGTGGTGCTCGCCCAGGGTCAGGGATTCCTGGTCGATCGCGTACGACGGGAAGGCGTAGCGGCCCGCCGCCTCCGCCATCGCCGCGCCCCGCCGGGCGCCCAGGGCGATGGCCGCCGGGTAGAAGCGGGGGACGTACTCGCGTACGAGCTCGGCCTGCTCCGGCTGCCAGAAGCCCTGGGCCGTGGCCGTGAAGAGGTAGTTGGAGAGGTCGTCCGTGTCGAAGAGGGCCGACCAGGCCGCCGCCTTCGCCTCCGCCGTGGGGAGCGCGGCCCGGCAGCGGGCCGCGCCCTCCTGGCCGGTGGCGCTCGGGTCCCGCTCCAGTTCGGCCGCGATCGTGGGCTCGTCGGTGGCGCCGAGGACGGCGAGACGGGCCAGGATGCGCCAGCGCAGCTCCGGGTCGAGCTCGGGGCCGCCGTGGACGGTGCCCTCGTCGAGCCAGGAGGTGATCTGGTCGGGGGTGGTGGCGCTGTCGATGAGGGCGCGGACGGCGGTGAGGCGCAGGCCGGGGGCCTCGCCGTCCTCGGTGCGGCGCAGCAGGGCGCGGGCGATCTGCCGGATGGTGGAGAGGGCGGCGGGGCGCTCCTCCTCGGTGACGTAGCGGTCGGCGATCTGGGTGCGGGCGAAGCCGAGGACGCCTTGGACGAGGGCGAGTTCGGTCTCCTCGGTGAGGTGCGCGAGGGCGACCTCCAGGTAGTCGGCGGGGCGGAGGTCGCCGTCGCGGACCATGTCGCGGAGCGCGTTCCAGATCACCGCGCGGGTCAGTGCGTCGGGGATGCGGGAGAGGCCGCGCAGGGCGGCGTCGCCGGAGGTCTCGTCGAAGCGGAGCTTGGCGTAGGTGAGGTCCTGGTCGTTGAGGACGACGAGGGCGGGGCGCGGGCCGGTGAGTTCGGCGGGTTCGGTCTGGGGCACGTCGAGTTCGCGGCGTTCGCGGAGGACGAGGTCGCCGGAGGGGTCGCGGTCGTAGAGGCCGGCGGCGACCCGGTGCGGGCGGCTGCCGTCGCGGTCGACGGTGAGCTTCCAGCGGAGGCCTTCGCCGGCGAGGGCGGGGGTGAGGGTGTCGACGCCCGTGGTGCGGAGCCACTGGTCGGCCCAGGCGTGGACGTCGCGGTCGGTGGCGGCCGCGAGGTTGTCGATGAAGTCGGCGAGGGTCGCGTTGCCGAACTTGTGGCGCTTGAAGTGGATGTTGATGCCGGCGAGGAAGTCCTTCTCGCCGAGCCAGGTGACGAGCTGGCGGAGGGCGGAGGCGCCCTTGGCGTACGAGATGCCGTCGAAGTTGAGGAGGGCGGAGGCGGTGTCGGGGACGGCCTCCGGGTCGGGGGCGACGGGGTGGGTGGAGGGCCGCTGGTCGGCCTCGTATCCCCAGGCCTTCCGGGTGACGCCGAAGTCGACCCAGGTGTCGGGGAAGAGGTCGGAGCAGGCTTCGTTGACGGTCTGGTAGCCCATGTACTCGGCGAAGGACTCGTTGAGCCAGATGTCGTCCCACCAGCGCAGGGTGACGAGGTCGCCGAACCACATGTGGGCCATCTCGTGGGCGATGACCATGGCGCGGGTCTGCCGCTCGGTGACGGTGACGGCGGAGCGGAAGACGAACTCGTCGCGGAAGGTGACGAGGCCGGGGTTCTCCATGGCGCCCGCGTTGAACTCGGGGACGAAGGCCTGGTCGTACGAGTCGAAGGGGTACGGCTCGTCGAACTTCTCGTGGAAGCGGTCGTAGCAGGCCTTGGTGACGGCGAGGATCTCGTCGGCGTCGGCGTCGAGGTGGGCGGCGAGGGAGCGGCGGCAGTGGATGCCGAAGGGCAGTCCGGCGTGCTCGGTGCGGACCGAGTGCCAGGGGCCCGCGGCGACGCAGACGAAGTAGGTGGAGAGCGGCGGGGTGGCGGCGGAGCGCCACCGGCCGTCGGGCTGCTGCTCGGTGATGCCGTTGGCGAGGACGGTCCAGCCTTCGGGGGCCGTGACGGTCGTCTCGAAGACGGCCTTGAGGTCGGGCTGGTCGAAGGCGGCGAAGACGCGCTGGACGTCTTCCATGAAGAGCTGGGTGTAGACGTACGACTCGCCGTCGCTGGGGTCGGCGAACCGGTGCATGCCCTCGCCGGTGCGGGAGTACCGCATGGTCGTACTGATCCGCAGGACGTGCTCGCCCTCGCTCAGGCGCAGCGGGAGGCGGTTGCCGTCCAGGGCGTCGGTGTCGAGGGGCTCGTCGTCCAGGAGGGCGGAGTGCAGGGTTTCGGGCTTCAGCTCGACGAAGGTGTCCCCGGCGGTGCGGGCGGTGAACCGGATGAGGCTGGTCGATTCGAAGGTCTCGTCGCCGGTGGTGAGGTCGAGGTCCACGCTGTAGTGCTGGACGTCGAGGAGCTGGGCACGGGTCTGCGCTTCGTCGCGCGTCAGTACGGACATGGCCCTATGCTGCCCGATGCCTTCGGCGTCGGGCAGGGGTGGTGGGGTCCGGACCTGGTCCGGGTCCGTCCTCCGGGGCGTTTCCCGCCGTTCTCAGGCGAGTCCTGAGCCGTTCAGGTGGGCGAAGGCCGCGGTGATCCGGGGGCGGTCGTAGCCGGCCGGGCCGGCCGCTCCGCTGGAGAGCAGGGTGTGGAGCAGGATCCGGGCCTTGGCGGGGTCGAGGGGGCCGGCCGGGATCAGTCCGTGGTGCAGCAGGTCGTATTCGGATCCGGGGCCGCGGTAGGTGTCCGAGAGGGTGGCGCCGCTTCCGGTGCGGGAGGCGAGGACGACCGGGATGCGGCGGGCGATCTCGGCGAGCGGCTCGACGAGCCGGGCGGGGGCGTGGCCGGCGCCGAAGGCGGCGACGACGAGGCCCTGGAAGCGGTGGTCGACGGCGTCGAGGAGTTCGCCGCGGTCGCCGAGGGAGAGGGTCACCAGGGCCACCCGTACGTCGGGGTCGAGCTTCAGCGGGCAGAACGCGGCCTGGACGGCGGGGCGGAGCAGGATGCGGGGTTCGCCCTCGACGACCGTGCCGAGCGGCCCCGCGCCGGGTGAGGCGAAGGTGGCGACGGAGGTGGTGTGGGTCTTGCGGGCGAGGCGGG
Organism: Streptomyces sp. NPDC056480; assembly: GCF_042795405.1. Taxonomy (NCBI): domain Bacteria; kingdom Bacillati; phylum Actinomycetota; class Actinomycetes; order Kitasatosporales; family Streptomycetaceae; genus Streptomyces; species Streptomyces sp. NPDC056480. Next base: position 47,452 of record NZ_JBHTSA010000057.1, read on the forward strand.
CCGCGTGGATCTCGTCGGCGAGGACGACGAGGACGCCGAGGTTCCGGCAGGCGGGGTGGGCGGCGACCGCGAGCGCGGCGGCCAGGTTGGCGGGGCCGTCGGCGCCCGGGAGGTCGGGGCGGCGCATGGCGCCGGTGACGACGATGGGCTGCTCGGTGGTGCAGAGCAGGTCGAGGAGGAAGGCGGTCTCCTCCAGGGTGTCGGTGCCCTGGACGACGACCACGCCGGAGCCGTCGGCGACGGTGGTGCGGACCTCGGCGGCGAGCGCGGCGAGGTCGGCGTGGGTGAGGGTGGAGCTGGGGACGCGGCGGAAGTCGTTGAGGACGACGTCGTGGTCGCTGCCGAGTTCGGCGAGGACCTCCTGGCCGGTCATCCGGGCCGCGTCACCGCCTCGTGCGGAGATGGTCCCTCCGAGGGTGAAGACCGTGACGCGGGCCATCAGCGTGCTCCGTCCGCAATCGTCTCGTGGTGGCGGATGACCTCCGCGATGATGAAGGTGAGCAGTTTCTCCGCGAAGGCCGGGTCCAGTTTCGCGCTCCCGGCGAGTTCCCGCAGCCGGGCGATCTGCCGGGCCTCGCGGGCCGGGTCGGCGGGCGGCAGCTGGTGCTCGGCCTTGAGGACGCCGACCTGCTGGGTGCACTTGAAGCGCTCGGCGAGCATGTGCACGACCGCCGCGTCGATGTTGTCGATGCTTTCGCGCAGCCGGGTCAGCTCGGCCCGTACGGCCTCGTCGGGCTGGGACGGGGCGGGGGCCGGAGACGGTGTGGGCGGGTGGGGGCGCGGGGACTCACTCATGATCTGCGAGCTTAGACGGATCTCGGGGGGATCGTGGGCGGGTGTTCGGGATCCGGAACGGTGTTGCTCCAGCCGCCGTGCACGGACCGTCCCTGCTGTTCGCGGAAGCGGATGGGGGCGGTGCCGACCCGGCGGGTGAAGAGCCGGGAGAAGTAGGCCGGGTCGTCGTAGCCGACGCGGCGGGCGACGGCGGCGACGGGCAGCTCGGTGGCGGCGAGGAGTTCCTTGGCGCGGCCGAGCCGCACGGTGAGCAGGTAGTCCTTGGGGCTGCACCCGGCGGCCCTGCGGACGGCCGTCCGCAGCTCGGCGGCGGTCATGCCGTGCCGGGCGGCGTGTTCGGCGACGGAGAGCGGCTGGAAGGCGTCGCGGGCGAGGGCGGCGAGGACGGGGTCGCCGTCGGCGTTGGTGTCGGCGCGGGCGCGGCGGAGGGCGACGAGGAGTTCGTGGACGGCGGCGCCGGTCTCGACCTCCAGGAGGGGGTTGCCGGCGCGGGCGGCGCGGGCGATCCGGCTGATGGCGGCGCGGGCGGGCGCGGCGTCGGCGAGGGGGACGACGGGCCGGTCGGGTTCGATGTAGCCGAGTTCGGTGTAGGTGGCGGTGGCGGGCCCGGAGAAGTCGACGAAGGCCTCGTCCCAGCCGGTGCCGGGGTCGGCGCCGTAGTGGTGGGGGGTGCCGGGTGTCAGCCAGAGGAGCGCGGGCGCGGTGACGGTGGTGCGGCGCCCGTCGGAGCCGCGGTACCAGCCGCTGCCGGCGGAGACGACGACGGCCACGTGGTGGTCGAGGGTGCGGGGTCCGACGGTGGGCAGGGTGCCGTGCTGGAGTCCGACTCCGAGGCAGACGAGGCCGAGGCGGTGGTGGACGGGGCTGGGCGTGAAGTAGCGCATCCAGGTGTGGTACATGCGGTGGTGCCCCTCCCCGGGCCCCTCCGGCGGATCGGGGCCGGGCGGGCTCTAACGTCCAAACTGCGACGATCTTTGTCCATGGACCGCTTCGCCGCCAGAGGGTGAGGGTGAGGCCATGAGCACGTTCGCTGTGGGTGACGAGGACTTTCTGCTCGACGGTCGGCCGGTGCGCCTCCTGTCGGGGGCGCTGCACTACTTCCGGGTGCACGAGGGCCAGTGGGAGCACCGGCTCGGGATGCTGCGTGCGATGGGCCTCAACTGCGTCGAGACGTACGTCCCGTGGAATCTGCACGAGCCGGAGCCGGGGCGGTACGCGGACGCGGACGCCCTCGGCCGGTTCCTGGACGCGGTGGCGCGGGCCGGGATGTGGGCGATCGTGCGCCCGGGGCCGTACATCTGCGCCGAGTGGGAGAACGGCGGTCTGCCGCACTGGCTGACCGGCCCGCTGGGGCGGCGGGTGCGGACCCTGGACCCGGGGTTCCTGGCACCGGTGGAGGACTGGTTCCGGCGGCTGCTTCCGCAGGTGGTGGAGCGGCAGATCGACCGGGGCGGGCCGGTGGTCCTGGTGCAGGTGGAGAACGAGTACGGCAGTTACGGCAGTGACCGGGGCTATCTGGAATGGGTGGCGGAGCTGTTGCGCGGCTGTGGGGTGAGCGTTCCGCTGTTCACCTCGGACGGCCCCGAGGACCACATGCTGACGGGCGGCTCGGTGCCGGGGGTGCTCGCGACGGCGAACTTCGGCTCGGGTGCGCGGGAGGGTTTCGCGACGCTGCGGCGCCACCAGCCGTCGGGGCCGCTGATGTGCATGGAGTTCTGGTGCGGCTGGTTCGACCACTGGGGCACGGAGCACGCGGTGCGGGAGGCGGGGGACGCGGCGGACGCGCTGCGGGAGATCCTGGAGTGCGGGGCCTCGGTCAACGTCTACATGGCGCACGGGGGTACGAACTTCGGCGGTCGGGCCGGTGCGAACCGGGCGGGTGACCTGCACGACGGGCCGCTGCGGGCGACGGTGACCTCGTACGACTACGACGCGCCGGTGGACGAGGCGGGGCGGCCGACGGAGAAGTTCTGGCGTTTCCGCGAGGTGCTCTCGGCGTACGCGGAGGGGCCGCTGCCGGAGGTCCCCGAGCCTCCGGCCCGGCTGGCGGGCCCGGTGTCCGGCGGCTTCGACGGGTGGGCGCCGCTGGACACGGTCCTGGAGGTGCTCGGTGACGAGGAGGCGGTGACGCCGGTGCCGCCGACCTTCGAGCAGCTCGGTGTGGACCGGGGCCTGGTCCGTTACCGGGTGGCGGTGCCGGGTCCGCGGCAGCCGTATCCGCTGGGGGTGACGGGTCTGCGGGACCGGGCGGTGGTGTACGTCGACGGGGCCCCGGCGGGGGTGCTCGGCACGGCGGACGGGGAGGACGTGTCGCTGCCCGGGCCGGTGGCGGGTCCGGCGGTCGTCGACCTGTGGGTGGAGTCGCTCGGCCGGGTCAACTACGGGCCGCGGCTCGCGGAGCCGAAGGGGATCACCGGGGGCGTACGGCACGAGCGGCAGTATCTGCACGGGTTCCGGTCGCGGGCGCTGCGTCTCGACGCGTTCGAGGCGGCGGCCGTGGACAAGGTGCGCTTCGGGCCGGCGGCGGACGGGAGCGGTCCCGGTCTCCACCGGGGGAACGTCGAGGTGACGGGGGCGGGGGACGCGTGGCTGCGGGTGCCGGGCGGGACCCGGGGCTTCGTGTGGGTGAACGGCTTCTGTCTCGGCCGGTACTGGTCGGCCGGGCCGCAGGACGCGCTGTTCGTGCCGGGCCCGGTGCTGCGGGAGGGCGCGAACGAGGTGTGGGTGCTGGAGCTGGAGGGGGCCGGGGAGCCGGGCGTCGAACTCGGCGCCCTCTGAGCCCGCGCGGCGCGGGAGGCGTCGGGCCCGGCGTCCTCTGAGCCCGCGCGGCGCGGGAGGCGTCGGGCCCGGCGTCCTCTGAGCTTGAGATTTAACCTTGTGTGATCGTCGGGTGTGTGGTGTGTTCACCCACATGGGGATTTCCCGGACATGGTGACGACCTCCGTTTCACGCTGTGTGGTGTCTAGTCACGCAGCGAGCTCCGGAGGTCGTCGGTGTCGAGTGTTGTTGATGGAGCCGTGCCACGGCAGGTGTTGGCTGAACTTTCCTGCTTTCGGGTGGGGTTGTACGAGGCGA
>NZ_JBHTSA010000058.1:0-50676 GCF_042795405.1 Streptomyces sp. NPDC056480
CTCCCGCGGTGAGCGGGAGGGGGCCCGGCCGTGCGCACCCGAGCAGGTGGCCGCGTGGCTACTTCACGCCCACCGCGCGGATCAGTTCCTGCGTGACCGAGCCGCCCCGGTCGTCGCTCGCCCCGGCCCGCAGCGAGACGGAGGCCGCGCCGGACGGGACGCGCAGCTCGCCGTCCCAGGCGGCGCCGTGCCGCGCCTTCTTCAGGGCGACCTTCGTCCAGGTCCTGCCCTCGTCGTAGGAGACCTCCAGGGTGCCGCCGGTGATGCTGCCGGTGCCGGTGGCGCCCTTCACGTACTCGGCGAAGATCCCGACGGACAGCTTGCGTCCGGCGCGGACGTCACCGTCGACGTCGGTGTCCACGTCGAAGCCGAGGTTGAGCATCGGCAGGTAGGTGATCCGGTCGGTCGGGGTCTCGGCGGAGCGGAAGGTCCACTCGCTGTGGCCCTTGCCGGCGAGCCGCCAGCGCGTCGGGTCGAGCGTGGTGTCGGTGACGACCTTGTAGGTCGCCTCCTCGGCCGGGGCGTCCCAGGCGTAGGCGCCGGAGCTCATCTTGCGGTCGACGCGGGTGCCGTTGACGTACACCTCGGTGTACTGGGTCATCGAGTCGTCGTTCCACACGTTGCCGAAGCCGGTGTGGTCGGTGCCGGAGTCGCCCCAGCCGGGGGTGTTGAAGCGCAGGTCGTTGCCGGTGCGCTGCTGGCCCCAGCCGAGGCCGGTGCCCAGCCACGGGTGCCAGACGGGGCCGAACCAGTCGAGGTCCACCCGGCTGCCGCCCCGGTAGGACGGCGTGCCGCCGCGCTGTTCGAGGGACTCGCCGAGGTCGACGGACTCGTGCCAGCGCTGGCCGGTGCCGGTGGAGACGTACTCGGTGCGCTCGGTCGGGAAGGAGATCCACTCCTTGAAGCCGAAGCCGATCGGGAAGGTGTCGGTGATCGAGTAGCGGAACTCGCCGCCCAGTTCCTTGCGCTTGGTGGGCGCGTAGAAGGTGGAGCGGATGGTGGCGAGCTCGTCCTCGTCGGGCCGGAAGACGAGGTCCTTGCCGATGGCACCGGGGTGGCCCTCGGAGAGGTCGTACGTGAACGGGGTGAAGCGGGTGCCGGTCAGGTCGACGCGCTTGCCGCGGGCCGCGGCGGCGGCGAGCCGCTGGGCGTCGGCGGTGTTGACGGTGGCGACGGCGAGCGGCCGGTCCTCGTAGTCGGCGGTGCCGAAGAACTTCATCAGCCGGCCGGGCTGGTCGTCGGTGACGAACAGGGCCTTGGCGCCGGCGTCCTGGGCGTTCTGGGCGAGCTGCTTCGGGTCGGCGCCCTCGGTCAGCCGGACGAGGACGGCCTTGCCCGTGACGTTCTTGCCGGTGTATTCGGCGGGGGTTCCGGTGCCCGCGTCGACGACGCCGAGACGGTGGCCGCCCTCCAGGAGGGTGCTGCCGCCCTGGGGCGTGGCCTCGGAGAGGCGGGTGCCGTCGACGCTCGCCTCCAGCATGGGCTTGCCGAGGCGCCAGACGGTCCGGTACTCGAAGGTTCCGGTGGCGGGCTTGGCGGTGGGCGCCGCGAAGATCGAGTCGTAGGTCGGCGGGACCTGGACGGCTCCGCCGTAGGAGGCGCCGTTGGCCTCCCGGTCGAACTCCATCAGGAGCTGCCGGGTCTCGGTGCGCTTCTCGACCTCGGCGCGGATCTCGCGGAGCTGCCGCCCGTCGAGGGTGATCTCGCGGTCGCGGTCGAGGGTGATCTCGGGCGCGGTGAGGAAGCCGAGGCCGAGGGAGTCCTTGCCGTGGGAGCCGCGCACGTCGAGGAAGGTGTCGACGGTGTACGTGCCGGGCTTCAGGCGCAGTTCGAGGGTGCCGGACTCGCCGACCGTGGCCGGGAAGGGGTCGACACCCCGGGTGAGCTGCTGCACGCCCAGGTAGGCGGGGGTGGCGGCGCCGTCACGGTCCTTGACGTGGACGGTGAGGGTGTAGCGCTCCTCCTCCTTGACCAGGCCGAGCGCGGTGTGCGCGACGACGGTGCCGGCGGCGGTGGCGGTGACCCGGCCGGAGGACTGGCCGACGGGGGCCTTGGCGCCGTCACCGGTGACGGTGGTGCTCGCGGTCCCGTGGGCGGGCACGGTGAGGGTGGTGTCGGCGAGGGCGGCGACACCGGCCGGCATGCCCTCGACGGCCAGGTTCAACGCGACGGGGGTGTCGGAGGAGTTGGTGTAGGTGACGGTCTTGGTGACCGGCTTGTTCGCCTCGTACGGCCAGGCGAAGAAGCCGAGGTCGGCGGAGCCGGTCGCGGTGACGTTCGCGGTGATCGCGGCGGCCACGTCGACCCGGCCGGAGCCGAGCGCGTACGAGGAGGCGTCGAGGGTCTTCGACGAGGACATCAGCGCGGTCTTGAGCTGGGCGCCGGTCCAGTCGGGGTGCCGCTCGGCGAGCAGGGCGGCGACACCGGCGACGTGCGGGGTCGCCATCGACGTACCGCTCATGGAGGTGTAGAGGCCGCTGCCGGAGACCAGCTGGGAGCGGGCGGCGAGGATGCCCACGCCGGGCGCCGACAGGTCGGGCTTGAGGGCCTGGTCGCCGTAGCGGGGGCCCTGGCTCGTGAAGTAGGCGGCCTCGTCGGCGGGGTCGACGGCGCCGATGGTGAGCGCGGAGTCGGCGGCGCCGGGCGAGCCGATGGAGCCGGGGGCGCCGGAGTTGCCGGCGGCGATGACGAAGAGGGCGCCGGTCTCGGCGGTGAGGGTGTTGACGGCCTGGGCCATCGGGTCGGTGCCGTCGCTGGGTTCGCGGGAGCCGAGGCTCATCGAGACGATCTTCGCGTCGATGTCCTTGGCGGCCCACTCCATGCCGGCGATGATCTCCGACTCGGAGCCGGAGCCCTCGTCGTCGAGGACCTTGCCGACGGCGAGGGTGGCGCCGGGGGCGACGCCCTTCTCCTTGCCGTCGGAGCCGGCGCCGCTGCCGCCGACGGTGGAGGCGACGTGGGTGCCGTGGCCGTTGCGGTCGGCGACCTCCTGGCCGGCGATGAACGACTTGGACTCGGTGACCCGGCCCGCGAGGTCGGGGTGGGCGAGGTCGGCGCCGGTGTCGAGGACGGCGACCTTCACGCCCTTGCCGGTGAGCCCGGCCTCCCAGGCCTTCGGGGTGCCGATCTGCGCGTTGGACTCGGCCATGGCGGCCTCGACCCGGCCGTCGAGCCACACCTTGGCGGGGGCGGCGGTCCGCGCGGTCGGGGCTGCGGTGAAGCCCTGCCAGAAGGCGGCGGGGTCGGTGGCGGTGACGGCGGCGCCGCCGATGCTGGGCAGCGGGCGGACGGTCTCGGCACCGCGCGGGGTCGCCGCGGCGGTACGGGCGCCCTTGCCGCCGTAGGTGACGATCAGCGGCAGGTCGCCGGTGACGCCCTGCTCGACGAGTCCGGTGACGTCGAAGAGGCGCGGGTCGAGCGCGCCGGAGGCCAGGTAGGGGCGGGCCTCGTCGGGGACGACCGTGACCCGGCCGTTCGCGATCTGGCTGCGTATCGCGCCGGTGGCGCCCTTGGCCCGGTCGACGGTGACGGTCTGCTGCCCGCCGCCGAGGTCGGTGAGGGTGACGCGGTCGCCGGTGACGAGGGTGACGGTGGTGCTCGGCGCCGCGCCCTTGAAGGTGTCCGGTACGGCTGAGGCGGTGGTCCCGGCGGCGGAGGTCTGCCCCGCCGAGAGCATCACGAGGGAGATGCCCGCGGCGATCAGCGCGGCCCTCCCTCTGTCGAAGGGTGTGGTCCTCGACGTCATCGTTCGAACTCCTCGTGGACCCGGGGTCGGGGGTGTTTCCGGGTGCCGCGAGGAGTCTTGGCCAGGTGGACGGGAGTTGACTCCGTTCGGTCCTGGCGGTTATGTGCCGTGGCGGCCAACCGCCAGAACAGGACGTGCCGTTCGGGGAGAATTGCTCACGGAGTCGGGTCGAGCGCGTCGTACCGGCGGAAACCGCGCCCATACAGGGCGAGGACGCCGACCGCGACGACACAGGCGATTCCGCCGCCCGTGACGGCGACGGCGGGCGAGGTCAGGTCGGCCACCGAGCCCGCGAGGAAGTCCCCGAGCCGGGGCCCGCCGGCGACCACCACGATGAACACGCCCTGGAGCCGGCCGCGCATCTCGTCCGGCGCCGCGACCTGCATCATCGTGTTGCGGAAGATCATCGATACGGTGTCGGAGTAGCCGGCGAGGGCGAGCAGGAGCAGCCCGAGCCACAGGTTCCTGGTGAGCCCGAAGACGGCGATGGCGGTCCCCCAGCAGGCGACGGCGATCAGGATCGCCTGTCCGTGGTGCCGGATGCGTCCCTGCCAGCCGGAGAGCACCCCGCCGAGCAGCGCCCCGAACGCGGGCGCGGCGACGAGGAGTCCTGCGGTCTTCGCGTCGCCGCCGAACCAGAGCACGGCGATGGCGGGGAACAGGGCGCGGGGGTGGGCCAGGATCATCGCGCAGAAGTCCGAGAAGAACGTCATGCGGAGGTTGGGCCGGGTCGCGAGGAACCGCAGCCCGTCGAGGACGGAGGCCCTCTTGCCGCCTCCCTTCCGGTCCGGAAGCATCGACGGCAGCCGCCACATCGCGTACAGGCTCGCGGCGAAGGCGAAGGCGTCGACGAGGTACGCGGTCTGGTACCCGGCGAACCCGACGATCAGTCCGCCGAGGCTCGGCCCGACGAGCATGCCGAAGGTCGTGACCATCGAGTTCAGCGCGTTGGCGGCGCGCAGCTGCTCGGGCGGCAGGAGCCGGGGGATCATCGAGGAGCGGGCGGGCGAGTTGAGCGCGGCGCAGACGGCCTGCAGGGCGACGATCCCGTAGAGGAACCAGACCCGGTGGAACCCGGCGAACGCGGCGGTGGCGAGCGCGACCGAGAGCACGGCGGAACCGCAGGCGCTGTAGAGCCCGAGCTTGCGGCGGTCGACGGTGTCGGCGATGGCACCGCCGTACAGCCCGAAGACGACGAGCGGAACGAGCGAGAACAGTCCGACGAGCCCGACGGAGAAGGGCGACCGGGTGATGTCGTACACCTGGAGGGAGACGGCGAGCGAGGTCATCCCCTGCCCGACCCAGGAGACGGTGCTGCCGAACCAGAGGCGGCGGTAGTGGGCGGAGGTCCGCAGCGGGGTGAGATCGGCGAAGAGCCGGCGCCGCTCGGGGACGGGGGCCCGGGAATCGGCGGGCCGGGACTCGGAGGGCTGCGGCTGCGACCGCGGCTGGGTGGCGGTCACGCGATGTCGTAACGGAGCTCGGGGCGCTCCCAGTGGATGTGACCGGTGGGCGGGACGGTTCCGGTCCGGACGGCGCCGGTGCGCAGGTAGAACTCCTCGGCGGGCGGATGCGCGACGACCCGTACGGCCGTGAGCCCGGCGGCCCCGGCCTGCCCCGTCATGTGCTCCATGAGCAGCCGGCCGATGCCGAGCCCCTGCGCGCTGTCGGCGACGAACGCGAGGTCGAGCTCGGCGTCGTCGACGAGCAGCGCGTAGAACCCGAGCACCCGGTCGCTCGCGTCGACCGCGACGAAGACGGGATGGTGCTCGATGTACGCACCCCCGACCTGGTACCCCTCGACCATCGTGGCGTAGTCCCCGCGATAGGCCCGGGAGCTCCTGACCAGCCGGGTGAGCCGCTTGGAATCGTCGGCGACGGCACGCCGGACAGTGAACTCGGACATGGGCCGAGTATAGGGGCGGTCATGGCAGTCGATCCTTACGTTTTGGTCAAGGGTTCAAGCGTCGGATCCGGGGCCCCCTCGGGCGGCCCCGCCTCCGTCACCGCCTGTCCGTGGGACAGGGTCGTGCCGTGGGCGAAGGTCTTCGCGAAGGCCTCCGGGCCCAGGGTCGCCCGGGCCCTCGTCTCCGTGGCGTCGACGTCCGAGCGTTCCGCCGGAGGCAGGGGCGCGCCCGTCGAGGCGCGCAGGGCCGACGCCGCGCCCAGGAGGAGGGCGGCCTCCTCCGCCCGGCCCGCGCCCGCGTGGGCCGAGGCCAGGCCCTCCAGGGCGAGTGCGACCGCGCGCGGGTCGCCGGAGGTCAGGGCGGTGCCGTAGCCCTCCTGCTGGAGCTTCAGCGCGCCCGCCGCGTCACCCCGCGCCAGCGCCGAGAAGCCCAGCTCGGCCAGGATCAGCGCGTTGGCCGAGTCGAGGCCGACCGCCCGGTGCCAGTCGAGGACCTCCCTCATGTGCGCCTCGGCCTCGTCGATCAGGCCCTCGCGTCGGGCGCCCAGGCCGAGGCCGAGCACCGCGTTGATCTCGCCGGCCCGGAACCCGACCTCGACCGCCCGCTCCCGGGCCGCCGCGTGGTACGCCCGCGCCTCGGCCAGATCGCCCCTCAGCAGGGCCGTACGGCCGATCCCGGCCAGCAGGTCCGGCACCTCGGTCGTCAGGCCGAGACCCTCCGCCGCCGCCAGGCCTGCCCGCTTGAGCCGGTCCGCACGCTCGTACTCCCCGTGGATCTCGGCGACGGTCGCCAGCGGGTACACCGACCACAGCCGGCAGCACGCGTCCCCGACCTCCGCGAACAGCGCGTCCGACCGGGCCGCGTCCTGCTCCGCGCCCGCCACGTCACCGCCGAGCAGCCGCTGCACCGAGCGGTCCGCGAGCGCCGCCGCCTCGACCCAGCGGTCCCCGTGGGCCCGTGCCCCGTCGAGCGCCTCCCCCGTCAGCCGGCCGCCCTCGCTCTGGCTGCCCGTCCCGCAGAGCGCGTGCGCGAGGAACCAGCGCGCCCAGGCGTGGTCCGAGGGGCGGAGCGGCTCGGTCCCTTCGTAGGCCGTGAGGGCCTTCGCGATCCGCTGCCGCCGGTCCGTGCCGTCGCCGCCCATGATCGCCAGGCCCGTGCGCCAGACCTCCACGCGGGCGCGGAGCGCGGCCTGTTCCGGGCGCGCCGGGGTCTGCGGGGCCCCCGGCGTCCGGTCCGGTGCCTGCGGGGCCCCCGGGGTCTGCTCCGGTGCCTGCGGGGTCTGCGGGCCCACCGGGGTCTGCAGGGGCTCCGGTGCCTGCGGGGTCTGCGGGGGGACCGCCCGCAGCGCCGCCGTCGCATGGCGGAGCGCCTCACCCAGACGGCCCCGCATGACCCAGTACCAGGCGAGCGCGTCGACGAGCCGGAGCGCCGCCCCGGCGTTCCGCCCGGTGCCGGGCGCGGCGAGCGCCCGGTCGAGGGCGGCCCGCAGGTTCGACGTGTCGGCGTCGAGGTGGCCGAGCCGACGGCGCTGGCCGGGACCGCGCAGGGCGGGCCCGGCGTCCTCGGCCAGCCGCAGGTAGTGGGTCAGATGCCGGTCCCGTACGGCCTCCGTCTCGCCCGCGTCCCCCAGACGTTCGAGGCAGTACGCGGCGACGGACTCCAGGAGCCGGTAGCGCGGTCCGTCCGGACCGTCCACCGCCACGACGAGCGAGCGGTCGACCAGGCGGGCGAGGAGTCCGAGGACGTCCCCTGCGGACACCTCCTCGGCAGCTCCGGATTCCGCGCCTCCCGACGCCGTCCCGTCCGCGCACACCTCCTCCGCCGCCCCCAGCGTGCAGCCCTCCGCGTGAACGGCCAGGCGGCGCAGCACCGTTCGCTCCTGTTCGCCGAGCAGATCCCAGCTCCAGTCGATGACCGCCCGCAGGGTCTGCTGCCGGGCCGGCGCGCCGCGCAGCCCCGCGTCGAGGAGGCGGAAGCGGTCGTCGAGCCGTGCCAGGAGCCCGTGCACCCCGAGGGCCCGGACGCGGGTCGCGGCCAGTTCCAGGGCGAGCGGGATGCCGTCGAGGCGGCGGCAGACGGCCCGGACCGCCTCCAGGCCGGCGGGATCGAGCGCCGCGCCGGACGCGAACCCGGGCGCCGAGGCCGCCGCCCGCGCCATGAACAGTTCCACCGCCCCGTCCCGGTCGAGCGGCTCCACCGCCCACAGCGTCTCGCCCGCGAGGGCGAGCGGCTCCTGGCTGGTGGTCAGGACGACCAGACCGGGCGCGGTGCGCAGCAGCAGCTCGGCGAGCGAGGCCGCCTCGTCGACGACGTGTTCGCAGTTGTCGAGGACGAGCAGCGTGCGCTTGCCGCGCAGCACCTCGGCGAGCCGTTCCGCCGTGGTGAGCGCCCTCTCCCCCTCGGGCCGCAGCCCCCACACCCCGTCGTCGCGGAGTTCGAGCGCGGCGGCGACGACCTCGGCGAGCTCCCCGCGCGCGCCGGCGAACTCGACGAGCCACACCCCGTCCGCGAACTCCTCGCGCGCCTGCCCGGCCGCCTCGACGGCGAGCCGGGTCTTCCCGACCCCGCCGGGCCCGGTGAGCGTGACGAGCCGCCGCTCGGCGAGCAGCCCCCGCACCTCGGCGACGGCCGCGTCGCGCCCGACGATCCCGGTGAGCGGCGTGAGGAGATTGCCGCGTACGGGAACCCCGCTCACGGCCGGCCGTGGCGCGGGGACCGTGCCGGACGGCGCGGCCGCCGGCACCGAGAGCGAGGCGTCCTGGCGGAGCATCGCCGCGTGGAGCGCGGTCAGTTCGGGGCTCGGGTCGAGGCCGAGCTCGTCGGCGAGGAGGGTGCGCAGCTCCTCGTACCCGGCGAGCGCCTCGCTCTGCCGGCCGGCCCGGTAGAGGGCCCGCAGCTGCACCGCCCGTAGCCGCTCGCGCAGGGGATGCAGGGCGACGAGCTCCGTCAACTCCCCCGCCAGTACGTCCTGTTCACCGGAGTCCAGGCGCGCCTCGGCCAGTGCCTCGCGAACGGCGAGCCGTTCCTCCTCCAGCCGGTCCGCCGCCGCCCGCGCGAACGGCTCCTCCGCGAACTCGGCGAACGCCGGGCCCCGCCACAGGTCGAGCGCCTCGCCGAGCAGCACGGCCCTGCCGCGCGGGTCCGTCGTCTCCCGGGCCCGGGCGGCGAGCCGCGCGAACTCAAGTGCGTCCAGGGCCCCTTCGGGTACGGCGAGGAGATAGCCGGGCGCCTGCGTGACGACGAGGTCGCGCCCGCCCGACTCGGCCTCCTCGAAGGCGCGGCGCAGCTGGGAGACCTTGGCCTGGAGGGCCCGCAGCGGATTGCCGGGCGGCTCGTCGCCCCAGAGGTCGTCGACGAGCCGGAACGCGGCGACCGGCCGGCCCGCGTCGACGAGGAGCGCGGCGAGCAGGGCCCGCACCTTGAGCTCAGGGACCCGGACGGGTGTGCCGTCCTCGGTCCGTACGGCCGTCTCCCCCAGCACCGCGAATCGCATACGGCCACCGTAACCCGGCTTCGAGCACCCGCCCGAGCCGGTCCGAACGGGCCCGTTCCCCAACCGAACCCGGCCCGAACCCGGCCCCGAACCCCACCCGAACCCGGCCCCGAACCCGGCCCGAACAGAACCCGAGCCGTTCCCGAACAGCCGGCCGCCAGAGTCATCCCCGTCAGCAGGAAGCGACACACCGAACACCAAGGAGCAGGACATGAGCAGCGACAAGCCCCTCGCCGGCAAGACCGCCCTCGTCACCGGCGGCAGCCGCGGCATCGGCCGGGCGATCGCCCTCCGCCTCGGCGCGGACGGCGCCCGGGTCGGCGTCCACTACGCCAGCAACGAGACGGCCGCGAAGGAGACGGTCGCCGCGATCGAGGCGGCCGGCGGCTCCGCCTTCGCCCTCCGCGCCGAACTGGGCGTCCCCGGCGACGCCGACGCCCTCTGGGCGGCCTTCGACGCGGAGACCGAGGGCGACCACGGTCTCGACATCCTGGTCAACAACGCCGGGATCGCTGGCCCCGGCCTGATCCACGAGGTCGAGGAGGACCACTACGACCGGGTGTTCGCGGTCAACGCCAAGGCGCCGTTCTTCATCATCCAGAAGGGCCTGGACCGGCTCCGCGACGGCGGCAGGATCGTCAACATCTCCTCCGGAGTCACCAAGGTCGCCTTCCCCGGCATGACCTCGTACGCCGCCGCCAAGGGCGCCGTCGAGGTGCTGACCCTCACCCTCGCCCAGACCCTCGGCGACCGGGGCATCACGGTCAACGCGGTCTCGCCGGGCACGATCGAGACCGACATCCACCCGTGGATGGCCGACCCGACCGCGAAGGCGCACGCCGCCCGGTTCTCGGTCTTCAACCGGGTGGGGCAGCCGGGTGACGTGGCCGATGTCGTCGGCTTCCTCGCCTCCGACGACTCCCGCTGGGTCACCGGCCAGAACATCGACGCGAGCGGCGGCTCCGGCCTCGGCCTCTGACGGCCCCGGTGCCGGCCATCCGACGGCGGGCCCGCGACCACCCCGGGCCCGCCCCGCCCCCCGCACGCGCCCACGCCCCTCCCCACCCCCGCGAAGGAAGCCCACGCCATGGCAGCTCACACGCTCCTCGTCCTCGCCCACCCCCGTACCGACTCGCTCACCGCCCAGGTCGCCGCCCGGCTGCACGCCCGCCTCGAGGACGAGGGCGGCACCGTCGACGTACTCGACCTGTACGCCGAGGGGTTCGACCCGGCGCTCCGCCCGGAGGACGAGCCGGACTGGGAGAACCGCGAGAAGGTCTACTCCCCCGAGGTCCACGCCCACATGGACCGCATCCTGGCCGCCGACGACATCGTGGTCGTCTTCCCGGTCTGGTGGTTCACCCCGCCGGCCATCCTCAAGGGCTGGATCGACCGGGTCTGGAACTACGGCTTCGCGTACGGCCGGAGCCGCCCCCGACTGGCGGGGAAGAGGCTGCTCTGGCTGGCCCTGATGGGCGGGACGCCCGAGGAGATCGAGCGGCTCGGCATGACCGACGCGCTCGGCCTGATGCTGGTGACCGGCATCTCCGAGTTCTGCGGACTCCCGGACGCCGCCCTCCGCGTCCTGCACGGCACCGAACTCTCGGGAGTTCCGGTCGAGTTGCGGGCCGGCCGGGTCGCCGAACTGCTCGACGAGGCCGAACGGACCCTGGCGGAGGAACTCCTCGGCGCGACGGCCACCACGACGACGACCGCCGCCACCGGCACGAAGACGGCCACCCCGGCCGCCACCACGACCCCCACCGGAAACACCGTGAACGAGGAGCCGGCACGATGACCACGACCCTCGCGGAGAACACCGCGACACCGCCCCGCGCCGGAGCCCGCCAGTGGCTCGGCCTCGCCGTCCTCCTCCTCCCCGTCACCCTGATGACCGCCGACCTCGGTGTCCTGTGGCTCGCCACCCCGTACCTCTCGGCCGATCTCCGGCCCAGCGGCGCCCAGTTGCTCTGGATCACCGACATCTACGGCTTCCTCACCGCCGCCACCCTCGTGATCATGGGCACGCTCGGCGACCGGCTCGGCCGCCGCAAGCTCCTGATGGCCGGTTCGGCCGGCTTCCTGCTCGCCTCCGTCCTCGCCGCGTACGCCCCGGACGCCGGGACGCTGATCGCGGCCCGCGCCCTCCTCGGCATCGCCGGGGCGGCGGTCCTGCCCTCCACGCTCGCCCTGATCAGCCACATGTTCGCCGACGCCCGGCAGCGGGCCACGGCCATCGCGATGTGGGTGACCGCCCTCTCCGTCGGACTCGCGATCGGACCGGTCATCGGCGGTGTGCTGCTCGCCTCCTGGTGGTGGGGCTCGGTCTTCCTGATGGGCCTGCCCGTCATGCTGATCGCGCTGGTCACGGCGCCGCTGCTGCTCCCCGAGTACCGCGACCCGAACCCCGGGCGTCTCGACCCGGCGAGCGTGCTGCTCTTCCTCCTCGCGGTCCTGCCGCTGGTGTACGGCGTCAAGTCCCTCGCCGCGCACGGCCCGACGGCCGAGGCGGGCACCGCCTTCGCCCTGGGGCTGGCCTTCACGACCCTGTTCGTCCGCCGCCAGAACCGGCTGGAGTCCCCGCTCCTCGATCTGCGGCTCTTCAAGAACCGGGCCTTCACCGGCGCCCTGCTCACCCTGCTCCTGGGCATGACCGCGCTCAACGGTGTCGAGTACCTGGTCCCGCAGTACCTCCAGGCGGTCGCCGGACTGCCGCCGCTCGAGGCCGGCCTGTGGCTGCTTCCCGGAGCGGCGGGCCTGATCGCCGGATCGCAGCTGACGCCCTTCGTGGCGCGGCGGATCCGCCCGGCGTACGTCCTCGCCGGCGGGCTCCTGGTCTCGCTGGCCGGGTACGCGGTGATCGCCCTGGCCGAAGGGGTGACCGTGGCCGCCCTCGGCCTCGCGGTCATCATGTTCGGCGCCGCCCCGATCAGCGTCCTGGGCACGGCTCTCGCGGTCGGCTCCGCCCCGGCCGAGAAGGCGGGCGCGGCCGCCGCGACCGGCCAGACGGCCTATGACCTGGGTCTCGCCCTGGGCATCGCGGTCACCGGCAGCGTGGCGGTCGCCGTCTACCGGGGCGGCATCCCGGCGGACGCGCCGGCCGCGGCCCACGAGAGCGTGGGCGCGGCGCTTGCCCTGCCGGACGAGGGGCTGCGGGAGCAGGCCCGGGAGGCCTTCACGACGGCCCTCCACTCGGCCTCGGCCCTGAGCGCGGTCTTCGCCCTGGTGACGGCGGCCGTGGTCCTGACCCTGCTCCGCAAGGTGCCCCGCTCCTGACCGGCCCTCCGGGACCGGCCCATGCCGCTCGCCGCGCCCACCGCGCGGCGAGCGGCTCTCGTGGTGCCTGCGGCGCCGCCTCGTGGGCGAGGGCCTGGAGGCCCGTCGGCGGTGCGGCGGGTCAGCGGCAGACGTTCAGGTCGTCCGGGTCGACGTCGTCGAGTCGGGCGGCCAGGGCGTCGAGGCGTTCGCGCAGGTCACGGATGTCGGCGAGGTCGAGGCCCGTCGCGGTGGCGATCCGGCGCGGCACGTCGCGGGCCTTCTCCTTCAGCGCGGCCCCCTCTGCGGTGGGCCGTACGGTGACGGACCGCTCGTCCTCGGGGCTGCGGCGCCGCTCGACGTATCCGGCCGTCTCCAGGCGCTTGAGCAGCGGGGACAGCGTTCCGGAGTCGAGCCGGAGGCGCTCCCCGATGCCCTTCACGGGGAGCTCGCCGTGCTCCCAGAGCACCAGCATGGCGAGGTACTGGGGGTAGGTGAGCCCCAGCTCCTTGAGCGCCTCGCGGTAGACGCCGTTGAACGCGCGGGTCGCCGCGTGCAGCGAGAAGCAGATCTGGTGGTCGAGCCGGAGGAAGTCCTCGTCCGGGACGGTGTCGAGCGTCTCCATGGCTCCAGGATACGCGAGGACACCTCACACGCGATTGAGTTGTGCACAACTGAATCGTGCGCTACTAATAGAGAGCCACCGCAGCACACCTCCCGAGGACAGGAACGGAAACCATGGACGCGATCTACACCGCTGTCGCCACCGCCAACGGCCGCGAGGGCCGCGCCGTCAGCTCCGACGGCCACATCGACCTCCCCCTCGCCCACCCCCAGGCCCTCGGCGGCAACGGTCAGGGCACCAACCCCGAGCAGCTCTTCGCCGCCGGGTACGCGGCCTGCTTCGCCAGCGCGATGAACCTGGTCGCCCGCCAGGAGAAGATCGACATCTCCGACGCCTCGATCACCGCCGAGGTCTCCATCGGCAAGGACGTCGCGGACGGCGGCTTCGGCCTCGCGGTCGTGATGCGCGCCGAGTTCCCGGACCACCTCCAGGGCGAGGCCGGCAAGTCCCTCCTGGAGAAGACCCACGCGTTCTGCCCGTACTCCAAGGCGACCCGCGGCAACATCAAGGTCGACCTCGTCGTCGAGTAGTTTTCTGTCGGTTCGCGTACACCCCTGGTGGTCATCGACCACCGGGGGCGTTCGTTTGTGAGTTCTTCCGTTCGGGCACGGGGGATTCGTCTGCCGTACGACGGGCAGTCATGGAACGGCCCCCGTCCGGTGGTTCACGGGCGCTCTCCTTGGGGCGCCCATCGGCCGGTCCACCCGGCCACCGCACGCGCACCCCCACCCGTGCCCCTCTCGACCCGGAGGAGAACTCCCCCATGGCCGACCTCGACCGTCGCCGGTTCCTTCAACTCGCCGGCGGCACCGCCGCGCTGACCATGCTCTCGGAGAGCATCGCCCGCGCCGCCGCCATTCCGGCGCAAGGCTCCACCGGCACGATCCAGGACATCGAGCACATCGTCGTCCTGATGCAGGAGAACCGTTCCTTCGACCACTATTTCGGGTCGATGAAGGGCGTACGCGGCTTCGGCGACCCCCGCCCGGTCACCCTGCCCAGCGGAAAGTCGGTCTGGAACCAGTCGGACGGCAGCAAGGTCACGCTGCCCTTCCGTCCGGAGAGCGCGAAACTCGGCATGGAGTTCCTCCAGGGCCTCAACCACGACTGGGCCGGCGGCCAGAGCGCCTTCAACAAGGGCAAGTACGACAACTGGATCCCGGCCAAGACCAAGGCCACCATGGCGTACCTCACCCGCGAGGACATCCCGTTCCACTACGCGCTCGCCGACGCGTTCACGATCTGCGACGCCTACCACTGTTCGTTCATCGGCTCGACCGACCCGAACCGCTACTACCTGTGGACCGGCCACACCGGCAACGACGGCACCGGCGGCGGCCCGGTCCTCAACAACGCCGAGGCGGGCTACGGCTGGAAGACCTACCCCGAGCGCCTGGAGGCGGCCGGGGTGTCCTGGAAGGTCTACCAGGACATCGGAGACGGGCTGAACGCGGCCGGTTCCTGGGGCTGGATCAACGACGCCTACCGCGGCAACTACGGCGACAACTCGCTCCTGTACTTCAACACGTACCGCAACGCACAGGCCGGCGACCCGCTGTTCGAGAAGGCCCGCACGGGCACCAACGCCAAGGCCGGCGAGGGCTTCTTCGACCGGCTGCGCGCCGACGTGCAGGGCGGCCGGCTGCCGAAGATCTCCTGGATAGCCGCCCCCGAGGCCTTCTCCGAGCACTCCAACTGGCCGGCGAACTACGGCGCCTGGTACATCTCGCAGGTCCTGGACGCGCTGACCTCGAACCCGGACGTCTGGGCCCGTACGGCCCTGTTCATCACGTACGACGAGAACGACGGCTTCTTCGACCACGTCGTCCCGCCGTACGTCCCGGGCTCCGCCGCCCAGGGCCTCTCCACCGTGGCCACCGGCCTCGACCACTTCCCGGGCAAGACCGGCTACGTGGCAGGCCCCTACGGCCTCGGCCCGCGCGTCCCCATGCTCGTCGTCTCGCCCTGGTCCAAGGGCGGCTACACCTGCTCCGAGACCTTCGACCACACCTCGGTCATCCGCTTCATGGAGCAGCGCTTCGGGGTGCAGGAGCCCCAGATCTCGCCCTGGCGCCGGGCCGTCTGCGGCGACCTGACCTCCGCCTTCGACTTCTCGCGCACGGACACCTCGGCGGCCGCGCTGCCGCCGACGTCCGGCTACTTCCCGCCCGACAAGAACCGCCACCCCGACTTCCTCGCCACCGCCCCGGCGACCGGCACCATGCCCCGCCAGGAGCGCGGCTCCAAGCCCACCCGACCTCTGAAGTACGCCCCGTACGTGGACGGTGCCGCCGACACCGCGGCGGGCAAGTTCCGCCTCTCCTTCGGCGGCGGTCCCTCGGCGGGCGCGCAGTTCTACGTGACCTCGGCCAACCGCACCGACGCGCCCTGGACCTACACGACCGAGGCCGGCAAGTCGATCGCGGACACCTGGAACACGACGTACTCGAAGGGCGTCACCGACCTCACGGTCCACGGCCCCAACGGCTTCGTCCGCCGCTTCCGCTCCCCCGGCAAGACCGCCGTCCCCGAGGTCACGGCCCGCCACAACGCCACCACGGGCAGGCTGGACCTGACCTTCACCAACGCGGGCACGACCGCGACGGTGACGCTCATCAACGCCTACGGCGGCGCCCAGAAGACGCTCTCCGTGGCGAAGGGCGCCACGGTCACCCACAGCGTCGACGTCTCCGCGGCCCACCACTGGTACGACGTCACCGTCACGTCCTCCGCGAGCACGGACTACGTCCGCCGCCTCGCCGGCCACGTGGAGACGGGCACGGCGAGCGTCTCGGACCCGGCCGTCCTCCAGTACTGACCACCCCGGCGGAACGCCCCGAGGGCCCGTACGCGTCCATGCGGCGCGTACGGGCCCTCGGGCTTGGCGGCGGAGTGCGGCGGGAGCGGTGGCGGTGACGCCCGCCGCTCCGGCAGGGGTCAGCCGAAGCGGCCCTCCACGTAGTCCGCGGTCCGCCGGTCGCGGGGGCTGGAGAACATGGCGTCCGTCGGGCCGTGTTCGACGATCACACCCGGGGTGGCCTGCTCGGCGAGGAAGAAGGCGCACTGGTCGGAGACCCGGGCCGCCTGCTGCATGTTGTGCGTGACGATCACGATCGTCACCTCGTCCGCGAGGTCCCGGATGGTCTCCTCGATGCGCCGCGTCGACGTCGGGTCGAGCGCCGAGCACGGCTCGTCCATCAGCAGGATGCGCGGCCGGACCGCCAGCGAGCGGGCGATGCACAGGCGCTGCTGCTGGCCTCCGGAGAGCGCGCCGCCCGGCTGGCGCAGCCGGTCGCGGACCTCCTTCCACAGGCCCGCCCGGGTCAGGCACTCCTCCACGAGGTCGTCCCGGTCGGCCGCCGCCACCCGGGTCCCGGTCAGCTTCAGACCCGCCGTGACGTTGTCGTACACCGACATCGCGGGGAACGGGTTCGGCTTCTGGAAGACCATGCCGATGTTGCGGCGGGCCTCGGTGAGACGGCGCCCCCGGGCGTAGATGTCGTCGCCGTCCAGGAGCACCTCGCCGGCGAGCTCGGCGCCCGGGATCAGCTCGTGCATCCGGTTCAGGATGCGCAGGAAGGTCGACTTGCCGCAGCCGGAGGGCCCGATGAGCGCGGTGACCCGGCCGGCCGGCATGGTCAGCGAGACCCGGTTGAGGACCTTGCGGGTGCCGAACCAGGCGGAGAGGGAACGTGCGTCCAGATGGGAAGCCACGACTGTCCTTACAGGAGGTTGGGAAGGAGGAGCGCCACCTGGTCGCCGACCGTGAGGCCGAGCGCGACCAGGATCGGGAAGCCGACCAGCCAGACATGGACGCGGGGCACGCGCGACCGCGCCCAGACGAGACCGGCGGCGGCGAGCAGCACGGCCTGCGACCACAGGACCAGCGGGAGCCAGGACGAGGGCTGCCCCGCGAGCGGCAGCTCGTCGGCGGGGACCCGGCCGAAGCGGAAGGCGGGGACGGCGCCCGGTTGCGGCGGGGTGATCAGGTCGGCGTCGACCTGGAGGACCCCGTCGGGCCGGTACGGGGAGCCGGTCGCGGTCATCAGGGTGAGCCGGCCCGTCCCGGGCTGCAGGGCCGGCGGCCGCGGATCGCCCGCGCGCCGGACGCCGCTGACCCGGTAGCCGTGCTCGCCCTGCCCGGTGGTGACCTTGATGGTCTCGCCGGGCTGGAGGGTCGCCAGATGCCGGAACGGTCCCCCGTATCCCGCCCGGCGGCCCATGACGATGCTGAGGCCCGCCTGTCCGGGCAGCACCGTGTCACGGCGGTGCCCGGGGCCGGCCGACAGCACCTCGGCGGAGCTGCCCTCCCGGATGACCTCCTTCACGCCGAGCTGCGGAATCGTCAGCAGGGCGATGGGCGTGCCGGGT
Source organism: Streptomyces sp. NPDC056480 (assembly GCF_042795405.1). Lineage (NCBI taxonomy): Bacteria > Bacillati > Actinomycetota > Actinomycetes > Kitasatosporales > Streptomycetaceae > Streptomyces > Streptomyces sp. NPDC056480. The sequence continues at coordinate 17,397 of NZ_JBHTSA010000058.1, forward strand.
TCGGTGGCCGGGCCGATCGGTGTGGTGGCGTTGGCCAGCGTCGAGCGGACGTCGGCGTAGCCGACGCGGAGGTCCCGTTCGTGGCGGAGGTGGCCGAGCGGGCCGACCTCGGCGACGAAGCCGAGGAGCATCGCGCCGAGGATGGCCAGGGTGCCGCCGACGGCCCACAGCGGGCTGGTGCGGGGCGCGCGGCCGGCCGGGGCCGGGAAGGCGGCCGGCTTCCCCGGCCCGGTGGGCGCCGGAGGCACGTCCACCGGGGCGGGGGTGGCGGGACGCACGTCCACCGGGGTGGGGGTGGCTGTCATCGCGTGTGCTCCGTACGTCAGTGGGGGCCGAAGGTGATCAGTCCGCGGCGGCGCGCCCACCGGACGGCGAGGGCGCCGGCGACGAGCAGGGCGGCGCTGAGCAGGCCGAGCAGGAGGGGGTCGGAGCCGGTGTCGGCGAGACCGCCGCCGTTGCCGCCGCCGGTGCCTCCGGAGCCGGAGGAGCCGCCGGAGCCCGTCGAGCCGCCGGAGCCGGAGCCGCCGCCCGCGGCGGAGGTCCCGGGGTCGGTCGTCGATGCGGACGCGCTCGGCGGGATGCTGGTGGAGATGCCGACGCTGTCACCGCCGGTGGCGGTGGCGGTGGCCGAGGGGGAGCCGGAGGGCGAGGCCGTGTCCGTCGGGGTCCCGGTCGGGGTGGGGCTCTGGGTGTCCGTCGCCGTGGGCGTCGGGGTGGCGGTCCCGGTCGGGGTGGCGGTTCCCGTGGGGGTGGCCGTGCCGGTGGGGGTGGCCGTGCCGGTGGGGGTGCCCGTGGGGTCCGGGCCGCCCGGGTCGGTGTCCTGGTAGACGGTGCCGGACGTGAACCAGAGGGAGCCGGTGAAGTCCCCGTACGTCTCGGAGCCGAACGCCTTGCGGCAGACGACCGTCAGGTCGTACCGGCCTTCGAGGGTGCTGAACCCGGCCTCGTTGGCGTAGTCCCGCATGGTCATGGTCAGCGGCACGATGAAGCCGGTGCCGCCGGGGTCCTGCGGGTAGGTGGTGAGCGGCGCGTTGCCGACGACGTTCTTGCCCTCGGCGGGGAAGCCCTTGCCGGTGACCTTCACGAGGACGTTGGTGGCGGGCGCCGGGCAGGCTCCCGAGGTGGTCAGGGAGATGCTGCTGTCGTCGGTGCCCCGGCCCGGGGTGAGGGCGGCGGTGCCCACCGGGGCGGCCGTGGCCGTGGGCACGGTGAGGACACCGACACCGGCGAGGGCCGTCGCCGCGGCGAGGGCCGCACCGGCCGCCGTCCGCCTGGGCAGGCGTGTGAACTGCACGATGAGCTCCTTGTACGGGTTCTCGGGGGTGTTCTTCGGACTCGGGTCCGTCCCGGCGTCCGCCGCGCCCCGGCCGCCCCTGCCGCCCCTGCCGTGCCGGTCCGCGCGCCGCCGGCGCCACCGCCACAGGACGGCCGCGACGAGGAGGAGGAGCAGCGCGAGCGCCGTCCACGGCATCGTCCACAGCGGGACCGAGTGGGTCAGCGAGGGCAGTCGGGGGTCGACGCCGTCCCGGGTGGCGACCGGCTGTACGGAGACGACGGCCGAGGCGCGCAGCAGCGGGGTCACCCCGTCGGCCTCGGCGGTGACGGTCAGGGCGTTGCCCGGGAGGAGTTCGCCGAGGTCGCGGACGCCCTTGGCGATGATCGAGGAGCCGAAGACGCCGTTGACGCGGACGGCCTGACGGGCGCCGAGGCGCACGTTGCCGGTGTTGCGCACGGTGTAGGTGACGGTGGCCGAGCCGGCCGCGAACGGGTTGAGGGTGCCGTGGTACTGGGCGCGGACGTTCTCCACGGTGAGCTCGGGCTTGATCGCGCCCGCCACCCGGACGTAGACGCGGGCGCCGACCCGCTGGTCGAGCCGGACCTGGTTGCCCTTGGTGTCCTTGCCGGTGCCGGAGAGCGAGGCGACGATGCCTCCGGTGTGGTCGCCGGGGGTGACGTCGCGGGGCACGGTGAAGGTGAAGGGGACGATGACGTTGCCCTTGGGCGGCACGGTCACCTTGTTCTTCGCCAGCTTGATCCAACTGCCGGTGTCCGTCGGCTTCTCGGCCGCGGGAAGCAGGTCGAAGCCGCCGTCGACGGTGTTGACGGCGTCGCTCGCGTAGACGGCGAGGGTCAGCGGCTCGGAGCCGTAGTTCCAGAGGGCGATCTGGTCGCGGATCGCGGCGCCGCCGGTGACCCCGTACGAGAAGTGGGGCCGCTGGTCGGGCTTCTTCGGTCCGGCGGGCTGGACGCCGAAGACGGCCTTCGTGTCCTTGCCGCCGTCGGCGGCGCGGGCCGGGCCGGCCGTGAAGGACACGGCCGTGAGGAGGAGGCAGAGCAACAGGCCCACGGAGCCTGTCCGTCGGGCGGAGCGGGGCACGGTCATGGCGGTTCTCCAGAAGTCAGGGGCGGGGCGGAACCCCGGCGCGCGGTCGGTGGTGCGCGGCGCGCGGCGCGGCTCCGCCCCGGAGCTCACGCCTGGATCAGATGGCGGTGAGGGTGAGGGTGGTGGTGTACGTGCCGGCCTGGGTGGAGGTCGGGACGTTGAGGGCGAGGTCGGCGCCGATGTGGGCGGTGCCGAGGCCGGTGCCGTTGGCCAGCGTGCGGGCGGACCGCAGACCCGCGGTGCCGGAGTCGGCGGGGGCCGCGCCGGAGGCCGCGGGGACGGTGGAGCCGGCGGTGACGGTCTGCGCGGGCGCCTTGTCGACGACCTTCGGGGACCAGCCGAGGTTCTGGCCGTTGATGGTGTGGGTGGCGCCGTCGGTGAAGTCGCCGACCTGGCCGCTGACGGTCCAGCCGGGGTTGCCGGCGCGGGTGTCGGTCAGGGTGACGGGGCTGAGGGCGCCGGCCGTGGTGAGCAGGTCGCCGTCGTTGTTCAGGACCGGCGAGGGGAGCGTGACCCGCGGGTTGTCGACGCTGATGACGAGCGCGCCGGCGTTGACCGTGGTGGTGATGGTCTCCGAGGCCGTGACTCCGGTGAAGGCGCCGATCGTGTACGGGATGGCGTTGGAGTCGCTGCCGGTGTACCGGGCCGGGTCGGCCGGGACGAAGACGGCGGTGAAGGAGTGCGGGCCGGCCGGCAGGCTGGAGGTGGTCAGGACGGCGGTGCCGTTGCTGACCGGGACCGTGCCGAGCGGGGTGGCGGCGCCACCGACGGTGTCCACGAACTTCAGCGAGCCCGCGGCGCCGGCCGGGGAGACCGTGCCGGTGAGGGTGACGGGGCTGTACTGCGGGGTGCTCGCCGCCGGGGAGACCGCGAGGGCGGTGCTGGTCTGCGTCGCCGCAGCCGGCTTGACCTCGTAGGAGACGGCCGTCGAGGTGGAGCCGTTGTACGAGGCGTTGGACGGCGTGAACACGGCGGTGAGCGCGTGCGTGCCGGCCGTCAGGTTGCTCGTGGTCAGCGCCGCGGTCCCGCCGTTGACGGTGACCGGGGTGCCGAGGTCGGCGGAGCCGTTCTTGAACTGCACGGTGCCGGCGGCGCCGGAGGGGCCGACGGTGGCGGTCAGGGTGACCGCGGTGCCCGCCTGGACCGGTCCGCCCGGGGTGACCGCGAGCGAGGTGGTGGTGTCCGTCTTCACGGCCGGGTCGTTCGTCTGGTACGTGGTGTTGGACGTGAACCACATGGCGCCGGTGAAGTCGCCGAGGCTGGTGCCGTTGAACGCGGTCCGGCAGATGACGGTGAAGTCGTACTTGCCCTGGAGGGTGGTGAAGCCCGCCTGGGAGGCGTAGTCGCGCATGGTCATGGTCAGCGGGATGACCATGCCGCCGTTGCCGGCCTGGGGGTAGGTGGTGATCGGCGAGTTGCCGACCACGTTGAGGCCGCCGGCCGGGAAGCCGGAACCCTCCACCTTGACCAGGACGTTGGTGGCGTTCGCCGGGCAGGCGCCCGAGGTGGTGAAGGAGACGCCGCTGGTGTCGGCACCGGTGGCGGGGGTGATGTCGAGGGTGCCGATGGGCGCGGCGTAGGCGGAGCCCGCGGTGGCGAGGCCCGCCGCGAAGGCGGTGGTGACGGCCGCGACACCGAGGGCGAGGGCCCGGGAGAATCTGTTCTTCATGACGAGAAGCTCCTGATCAGGGGGTCTGCTTGGTGGTGTCGCCGCAGTTCGGGTTGGTCGCGAAGCCGTAGGTGTTGATCACGGCGGTCTGCTTGCAGACGCCGGAGTTCGGGCCCACGAAGACGTCGCTCCACGGCGAGACGCCGACCTTGCTGGTCGGGATGACGTTGTAGACGTCGCGCTTCACGCCGAAGCCGCTGTTCAGGACCGTCGGAGAGAGGCCGTCGACGGTGCCGAGGATGGCGCGGCCGCGCAGGTCGGCGATGGTCTGCGAGGACTGCGACTGGTACTGCGCGATCGAGAACGGCACGATCGACTTGTCGTCGAGGACGCGGCCGTCGTGCTCCTGGACCGGGGCGGTGCCCTTCTTGTCCTTGATGCAGGGGTAGATGCCGGCGACGACGTCGGCCTCGGTGATGCCCATCTGCGACTGCCAGAAGGAACGCGTGCCGGAACCGGCCTGCGGCAGGTAGACGGTCATGTCGTAGTTCGGCCCGGCGCCCACGTAGGCGGGGTCGCAGTGGTAGATGGCCTTCAGGTCGGCCAGCGTCAGCTTGCGCGGGATCGCGGAGCCCGGGGTGATGGCGTAGCTGACCGCGTCGACCGCGAACGGCACATAGGTGAGGCCCGGGTTGGCCGCGCCCAGGCTCAGCGAGGAGGAACGGGCGAAGTCGAGGCACCCGTTGCCCGCCTGGAGCGAGTTCAGCAGCGCGGAGCGGCCGGCGCCCGAGCCGTTGGGGCGGGCGATGGTGCAGTTGGGGTTGGTCGCCGCGGACTTGGTGGTGATGTTCGCGGACCCCGTGGCGTCGTAGGAGCCGATGACCTTCTGCCCGTTCACCGTGACGACGTCGGCGAGGCCGTTCATGACGTCCTGGGTGGTGTCGGAGCCGACGCCGGAGAGCTGGCGGAACTGCGGGGGGCCGGCCGGGTCGGCGGTGGCGAGCCCACCGCCGATGGTGACGACCGCGAGCGCCGCCACGGCGAACGCGAGGCCGGTCTTCTTCTTGTTCACTGGGGGTTCTCCTCAGCTAGGCTGCGCTCCGGGTGGTGCCCGGTGCGCGTGTGCAGGACTTCCGTTGGCGCGGACGAATCAGACGTACTCGGGCATCACCGCCCCACGCGGTGGCGTGCGGCCGCGACCAGACGCGGCAGGTACCTCGGCAGCATCGGACCGGCGAAGGCCGCGAACGCGCCGACGATCAGACAGACGAGCAGCACGTTCCGCACGGCGCCGACCGTCCACGCGGGCGTCGGTGCGCCGACGGCCGTGACGGTCTGCGGCGCCGGGGTGGGCTTCGCGCTCGTGGGTGGTGTGGTGGGCGCGCTCGGGCTCGCGGAGGAGCCCGTACGGCCGCCCGTCGCGGCGCCGCCGGGGCCCGCGGCTCCGGCCGACCCGCCGGTGGACCCGGCCCCGCCCGTCCCTCCGGACCCGCCGGAGCCGCCGGATCCTCCGGACCCGCTCGATCCGCCGGTGGATCCGCCCGTGTCGCCGCCGGACGTGGTGCCGGAGGAGCCGGACGTGCCGCCCGATGTGGCGCCGGTGCTGGGCGTGGCGGACGGCTTCGGAGTGGTCGGCGCGGGTGTCGGTGTCGCCGTCTGCGGCGTCCTGCCCGCCTCCGTCGTCACCTGGTGGGCGGCCTTCCGGGTCTGCTCGCGGAGGGCCTGCGGGAGCGGGGCGTAGCCGTGCGGCAGGTTGCCGGCGGCGACGCCGGGGGTCTGGCCGGCTCCGGCGGCGTACGTGAGCAGGGTGCCGTAGTCGCGCCCCTCGGCGGCCGTGAGGTCGGCCGGCACGGTGGCGGCGTAGGTGAGGACGGTGAGCGGGTAGGCGGCCGCGTTCCGCGTGCCGGGGTCGGGCACGCTGACCCCGTTCGGGCCGGGCTTGCGGGCGCTCGCGGCGGCGGTCAGGGACGCGGCGTCGGGTGCGGTGAACCTCCCTGCCGCGTTGAGGAGTTCGGCGCGCATCAGGCCGTACCGCTCGGCGGTCGCGGTGTCCGTCACCGCGAGCACGGCCCGCTGCCCGGCCGGCTGCGGCGGGTCCTTCTTGTACGCGGGCGGGGTGGCGGTCGCGTCCCAGGACGTCCGGGCCAGGGTGTCGCCGCGGCCCGCGGCGCGCGCCGCGGCGTGCATGTCGGTGGCGTACGGGTGCTTGTCCTGGATGCAGAGCGGGAAGTCCGGCCGCTCCTCGAAGGCCTGGCAGTACGGGTCGCTCTTGGGGAAGGAGTCGAGCGGCAGGGTCACGTTCCGGTAGTGCGGGTTGACCTTCATGCCGGCGTTCCCGGGGTCGCCGTGGGTGCCCTCGTCGTCGGGGGTGCCCTTCAGGAACTCGGCGGCGGCCGGGTCCTGCGCGACCCACTCCCACAGCTGCCGGGTGGTGTCGGCGAGCGGCTGCGGGACGAGGGCGTCGCCGAGCTTGCCGCCGAAGTCGAGGTCGGCGTACTCCGGGTTGTGGCGGATGAACTCCGGGTCGCGGCCGAGGTTCTCGGGGTTCCCCGCGACGCTGTCGGCGAAGCGCGAGACGCCGTCGCGGTACGACTCGGTGAGGAGCTTGGCGACCAGGCGCGGGGTGAGCCGCAGGGTCGTCATCCGGGTGCCGTTGCGCCGTTTGACCTCGTCGGGGGCCCGGAAGGACGCCTGGCTCTCGACGGAGTAGCCGATGGTGATGCCGGAGAGGGCGACCGGGGCGTAGACGGGCTTGCGGCCGGCCGGTGACGGGGCGGCGGCGCGGCCGACGAAGACCAGACCGGGCGTGCCCGACATCAGCTTGACGCGGGCGGTCTCGTCGGGGACCTGGGCGTAGCCGTAGATGGCCTGGGCACCGGTCCGGCAGAGCGCGGGCTGCCAGCGGGTGACGGCCTCGGCGGCCATCTCGCTGCCCAGGGTGCCGCGTTCCTCGGCGCCGATCGGGCAGTAGCTGCCGATGGGCTCGAAGCCGAGCGGGACGGTGACGCGGTGCTTCCAGTTGGCCGGGCTGAGCGGCGAGGACTGCAGCTGGCCGCTGGACTGGGCGGTGTACGGGGTGCCGTCGACCTCGGAGGTGCCGCGGGGCACGACGACCAGCCAGCAGCCGCGGCCGGTGACCGTGCCCTCCGTCTCGACCGCGGCGCCGCAGCCGAGGCCGGGGGCCTCGACACCGGTCTGCGCCTCGAAGTAGACCTCGCCGACGCCGCGGGCGTCGGTGCGGGCGTACGGGATCTCGTTGGTGCTGTTGACGTCGAAGAACTCGTTCCAGTTGCCGGGGCTGACGTCGTCGCCGGTGACCGAGCGGAACGGCGCGTACGAGATGCCGCTCGGGGTCGGCGGGGGCAGCGGCTGGTTCTCCGAGTCCTTGAGGTGGGCGCCGTAGTTGAGCTGCCGGCCGTTGGTGTACGCGCCGGCGGCCTGGTTGCCGGCGCCCGCGCCGAGCGCGGAGGAGCCGCCGAACTGGCACTGGTCGGTGGAGGGTCCGCGCTCGTCGCCCCAGCACTGCATGATCTGGAGGTAGTTGGCGGCGTACGCGGTGTCGGAGACGGTGGGCGCGCCGCCGGTCCACGACACCTTGACGACCTGGTTGACGAGGTTGCGGGTCTGACTGACGGTGATCTTGAGGTCGGCGAACTCGCCGGTGCCGGAGACCGTCACCGGCGAGCCGTCCCCGGTGGCGGCGTACGCGGGCGGGGCGGCCGGGTCCAGGCCGGTGCCGACGGTCGCGACGACGGGGACGAGGACGAGACAGAGGGTGCCGAGGAGGGTCCGCATCCTGCCGGGGCGCGCGGGGCGGCCACCCCTCGTCCGGCGGGCCCCGCGCGGGGGACGTATGCCGGTCATCGGGGGTCCTCCCCCGCGCGGCGGGCGGCGAGGCGCCGGTGCAGCAGCGGCGGGCCCACCGTGACGGCGCACAGCATCAGGGCGCCGATCACCATGAGGGTGGTCTGGACTCCGCCGCCCACGCTCGCGGCCGTGGTCACCGGGACGCCGTACAGCTCGCCGCCGCCTCCCGCCGCACCGCCGGCGGCGCCACCGGTGCCGCCCGTGTCACCCGCGCCGACGGGCTGGCCTGTGTCGGGGTCGAGGGCGCCTCCCGTGGTCCCGCCGGATCCGCCGGTCGTACCGGCTCCGCCCGCGCCGGCCGTGCCGCCGGTGCCGCCCGTGGCACCGCCGGTCGCGCCGCCGGCCGCCGTACCGCCGGAGCCGGAGCCGGTGGCTCCGCCGGAACCGCCCGTGGCCCCGGTCCCGCCGGCGCCGCCCGTGCCTCCGGACCCGCCTCCGCCGCTCCCGCCGGTCGCGCCCCCGCTGCCACCGGTCGCACCCCCGGTCGACCCGCCGGTCCCGCCGGAGGAACTGCCGGTGGGGGTGGGGGTCTTGTTGCCGCCGGTGCCGGTGTCGCACTGGCTCGCGCCCTTGAGGTCACAGGCCGGCGGCATCGGGGCGGTCTTGGCGAGGGTGTTGGTGCCGTCGCTGGAGAACGTCGGGTTCTTGCACTTCTTGATGTCGATGCTCTCGGCGACCACGCCGGGGATCCGGCGGACCTGCGTCAGTCCGGCCTGGACCAGGTTGACGGGCAGCGGCGAGTAGCCGAGCCGGTCCACCGACTGCTGTCCCTGGCACAGGAAGTAGTAGGCGAAGGCGCCGAGGGACTTGCCCTTCTGCGGGTTGAAGTTCGACTCCACCGCCGTCGGGACGATCATGTAGCTGTAGCTGGAGAGCGGGTAGGTCCGCGGGTCCCGGCTGTCGTAGACCTCGTCGAGACGCTGGGTGAGGTCGGGGTTGATGCGCGCCTCGGTCAGCGAGACCGCCACGTTCTGGGCGGTGGGCTCGGTGTAGTAGCCCCTGGCGTTGAGGATCTTGGCCACCGGGAAGCCGGTGGTGGACACCGCGTACGAGTACTCGACGTAGGTGATCGTGCCCTGGTTGCCCTCCTGGGCGACGTAGCCGGAGACACCGTTGGACCCTGACTGGCCGACGAAGCCCTTGCCGCCGACGACGGGGAAGTTGGAGGTCGGTCCGCAGGGCGTGCGACGGCCGGCCTGGCCGCAGTACGCGTCCCACAGGGCGGGGTGCTTCTTGCTCAGCCAGGTGGTCAGCTGGGCCGTCGTGCCCGAGCCGTCGGAGCGGACCACGGGGACGATCCGGCGGGCGGGAAGGCTCGCCGCGAGACCGGGGTTGTCGGCCTTGACGGCCGGGTCGTTCCACATGGTGATCGAACCGGTGAAGATCTTGGCGACGTTCTCTCCGGAGAGCCGGAGGTTGGTCACCCGGCGGTTGCCGATCCGCAGGTTGTACATGAAGGCCGTGCCGCCCGCGACGATCGGCATGTAGCTGAACTTCCGCGAGGGCGGCGGGTCGGCGACGCCCGAGTCGTTGATGCCGTACGGGATCTCCGAGACGGCGAAGTCGACGGTGCCGTTGCGGAACTGGTTGCGTCCGTCGGAGGAGCCGGTGCCGTTGTAGTTGACCGTCATCCCGTACTGCTTGACGTTGGCCCGCCACTGGTCGAGGGCGTTCTGGCTCCAGGTGGAGCCCGCGCCGGAGACCGGTACGTAGCTCTCGGCGGCGGCGGGCAGAGCGGCGGGCACCACGAGCGCGAGGGCGGTGACGAGCACGGCCAGGGTGCGCCGCAGCACGCGCGCGGGGAAGGCCGGTGGGCGTCCGGACATCGGGGATCTCCTGATCGGTGGCGGGTCGTACGGTCGAGCGGGCGGTTCGGGACGTGCGTCGTCACGGGCGGGGCGGGCGTCGTACGGGGCGGGTGTGATGACGGGTGGGCGTCGCTAGGGGTGGGCGTCGCCCAGGGCGGGCGTCGTCACGGGTGGGCGGTCCCCCATCCGTTCCAGGTCCCGCAGCGAGGCCGCCGTCCTGCGTCGCTGCTGACGCCGGCTCAGCTGGCCGGGGCCGCGCCCGCCGATGACACGGGCGATCAGGAAGAGCAGCAGGACCAGGGCCATCAGCAGGGCCGCGCAGCCGAAGCCGCGGGCGATCATGTTCTTCTCCGGCGAGGCCACCAGGGTGAAGGTGGCCAGCGGCAGCGAGGTCTGCGGCCCCTCGAAGGGGTTGAGGTTGAGGCCGGTCGCGGCGCCCGAGGTCAGCAGCACCGGGGAGGTCTCGCCGATGCCGCGGGCGGTGCCGAGGATGACGGCGGTGGTCAGACCCGAGCGTGCGGTGGGCAGTGTCACCGTCCAGACCGTGCGCCACTGCCCGGCCCCCAGCGCGTACGAGGCCTCCTTGAGCGAGCCGGGCACCAGCCGGATGACCACGTCCGCGGCCCGGATGATGATCGGCAGCATCATCACCGAGAGGGCGAGGGAGGCGGCGAACCCGGACTTGTCCAGGCCGAGGGCGAGGATCGCGGTGGCGTAGATGAACAGGCCGGCCACGATGGACGGCAGGGCGGTCATCGCCTCCACGATGGTGCGCACGAACTTGGCGTACCGGCCGGGCACCTCGTTGAGGAAGACCGCGCAGGCGAGTCCGAGCGGCACCGTGATCAGCAGCGAGATGCCGATCTGCTGGAGCGTGCCGACGATGGCGTGCAGCATGCCGCCGTCGGTGATCGGCTGGAGGGGTCCGGTGCCGGACATGTCCTCGGTGAAGAAGTTCAGATGGGGCAGGGCCTCGCGGCCGCGCCACAGGGCGTACCCCACGATGAAGAGCAGCGCCGCGAGCAGCAGGGCGGCGAGGGCGTGGACGATCGTCTGGGCGAGCCGGGCGCGGATCGTGGCGCCGTTCTCGTCGAGGGAGATCAGCACCGCGTACAGCGCCATGAAGGCGAGGTACGCGAAGACGGTGAAGCCGAGCGGGGCGTCGAAGGGCAGCACCCGGCCGAAGAGCACCGAGGTCAGGGCCACGGCGGCGGCGCCCGCGCCGACGAGGGCGAAGACGTCGCGGGCGTGCAGGGCGGACGTGGTGCGGCGGTTCTCGGCGGGCGCGCCGGGGCCGTCGGGGACGACGTCGGGCGTGACCGTGGCGGTCGGCCGGATCTCTTCGGTGGTCAGGGTCATGCCTCGGCTCCTGCTCCGGACCGGCTGCGGGCGACCACGGAGGATGCGATGAAGTTGACGACGAGGGTCATCAGGAAGAGGGAGAGGCCGGCGGCCATCAGCGCGGACATGCCGAACGGGCTGGCGGCTCCGTAGCGCAGGGCGATCAGCGCGGAGACGGAGTTGGCGCCGTTCTCCAGGATGTGCGGCTGGAAGAAGAAGACCGGCGAGATGATCATGACGACGGCGATGGTCTCGCCGAGCGCCCGGCCGAGCCCCAGCATCGTGCCGCCGATGATGCCGCCCTTGCCGAAGGGCAGGACGACGGTGCGGATGACGCCCCACTGGCTGGCGCCGAGCGCGAAGGCCCCCTCGCGTTCGCCGGGCGGGGCCTGCGCGAAGGCCTCGCGCATCACCGAGCAGGCGATCGGGGTGACCATCAGGGCCACGACGATCCCGGCGATGAAGGTGGAGGAGGTGTAGACGGTGGCGGGGGCGAGCGGGTCGTCCGGGTCGACGCCGTCCACCGCGAAGAACGGGATCCAGCAGAAGTAGGTGGAGATCCAGCGGGCCAGGCCGGTGATGTGCGGCTGGAGGAAGAAGAAGCCCCAGAGGCCGTAGACCACGCTGGGCACGGCGGCCATCAGGTCGACGAGGCTGACCAGGGTCCTGCGCAGCCGGCGGGGCGCGTACTCGGTGATGTAGAGCGAGGTGCCGAGGGCGAGCGGCAGGGCGAAGGCGATCGCGGTCAGGCCGATGAGGATGGTGCCGGGCAGGACGGCGGCGATGCCGAAGTGCCGGGAGTCGGGCTCCCAGGCCGGGGTGGTCACGAACGACCCGCCGGCCTCGCCGAGGGCCTCGCTCGCGCGGACGCCGAGGAAGACGCCGACCAGGGTCATGGTGACCAGGACGAGCGCTCCGGCGCCGCGGGCGCCGACGCGGAAGAACCGGTCGGCGGGGTCCTTGGACGCGGACGTGGCGCGAGGCACCTCGGTGTCCGCGGCGGCGGTCGTGGTGGTGGTGACGGTACTCAAGAGGCGTTCCCCTGGACGGCGTCGGGCAGCCGCAGGCCGCGCAGCCTGCGCGTGTACGTCACGCCCGCGGCCACCTGCCCCTCGATGACGGCCGCGAGGAAGAGCTGGAGGCTGTCGCGGCATTCGCGCTGGCGCCGGAACTCGCGGGCGGCGACCGCCACGCAGCGTTCGTCCATGGCGAGCTGCCAGGTCCAGGTGCCGTTGGAGGTGGCGGCCATGGTGATGAGGGGGACCGCGCGGTCGAGACCGTCGCGCAGCCGTACGACGGCGGCGTGGCATGCGGTGTGGCCCCGGTGGAGGTCCGGGCCGCGCCCGAGGTCGTGGTTGTTGGCGCCGACGAGCCGCCAGCTCACCGCTTCCGCGGTACCCGCGCCCGGCGACCAGGCGTGCGGCGCCTGGCGTCTTTCGACATCCACCCATGAGACAAACAGAAACCGTGGCCGAGACACGGAACCGCCCCCTTCGCCCGGAACTCGGCGTGGCCGACAATCGACCACGCAACCGTGGCTGCGGGCATGACAATCACGTCGCTGAGCGCTGACCACTCCACAGACCGGTGAAGCAGCGACGCATAACACATGAACGAGAGGTAGAAGCCCTTGGGAGGAATCGGCGAGACACCGGCCGATCGGTCCCGGATGTACGGCTTCACGGAGAACGGCGACAGACGGGGGAAGCACCGCCTCCGCCCCGCCCGGAACGAGGCCGTCCGGCCGGACGGGACGACATCCGGCCAGGCGGGAGGCGTTCGGGGGGGTGCGGGACGACTCACCAGAGGAGGAGGGGTGGAGCCGGCCTTCGGCGCCGAACCGTCCGACCGGCCCCGCACGGGTCGGAACGATTCCGGCCCCCATGACGCCAGGGCCCCCTGGGATCACCCGACGGCGTCAGCGGCCGTCGAGAGCCCAGGAGGCCCTGTTCACATCAGCGACGGGTCAGTCGCCCACGCTGGTCCTGATCTGCTCGGGACTCGCCATCGCCCCTGCCCACACCCGCACCTCGGCGATCCTGGCAGGGAGGTAGTGCTGCGCGCCGTCTCCGGTGAACGCCTTGCCGAGGGAGAAGTCACCGGACCCGAGCTTCGCCGTGAACGCCTTGGCATCGGCGTTCTCGTTGTACCCGAGAGAGAGACCGATCGTCCCGGACTGCGCGTCGTGGACACCGGTGAGACGGACCAGCCCGTCCAGCGCGGCCACCTGGTCGGAGGCGACCGAGGAGAACGTACCGTCGGCGTTCAGCCGGCCGAAGTGCCAGAAGCCGACCGGGATGACACGCTCCGTGGACGTCTCGATGTCGAACGCCGTGCCCTTGGCGGTGATCTCGTACCAGAAGCCCCACGCCGAGCCGTCCGCCGCGCGCTGGCCCAGCACCTGCCCCTTGAAGCCCACGTCCTTGCCGGCGAGCTTGGTGCCGTCCAGGGCCGCCAGCGCGGTGACGGTGAAGGAACCCGTGTCGTCCACGAGCAGGCCCGACGAGGTGGCGGCGCCGTCCACACCGTCGAGGACGATCTCGCCGTTCACGACCGTCGCACCGCCGGACAAGGTCAGCGACCTGCCGTAGCCCGAGGTGGAATCGGTGACCGTGCTCCCGGAAGCCCCGTCGGGGGACCAGTGCGCGACGAGTTCGGCGCCCGCGTACGCATCGGAGATCAGCAGCCGTGCCTCATCCTTGACCTCCTTGTCGATCAGCTCCCGCTGCCAGGCGGCCACCTCGTCGATCGACCCCTTGAACGGCGCGCTCCGCGTGCCCGCCCAGAGGGAGCGGCCCACGTTGAAGGGTCCGGTGGCGGACCAGGAACCGGTCGCTTCCCGCGTCCCCTGCGGCACCCCGTTGACGTACAGGCGTACCTCCTTGTCGACGGGGTCGTAGCTGCCCGCCAGATGCGTCCACACCCCCACCGTGGCCGGGTCCTTGCCGGTCACGGCGACGTACGACGTCCCGGGGTCCGCGTCCTTCTCCTTGACGCCGAACGCCCATCGGTCCGCCCCCTTGTCGTAGGAGAGCCTGAAGGGGCTGTAGCTCGCGCCGTCCTGGGAGAGGACGACGCCGTCCTGCGCCTTGCTGTCCAGCCGCACCCACGCCGAGACGGTGTAGGCGGTCCCGGTGTTCAGAACGGGCGCGCCGGTCGCCGCGTAGGCGCCCGTGCCGTTGAGTGCCAGCCCGCGGTCGTTCACGGGCTCCTTCAGCGGCTCGCCCTGCGCGTCGTACGCGATCAGCCCGCGGCGTCCGCGATCGTCACGGACGGCGCCGCCGCCCAGGGTCGCGTCCTGCCGCACACCGCCACCGCCGGTCGACCCGTCGATGGCCGGGCCGGTGGCCTCGTCGAAGTGCCAGCGGCCCACCGGCTCTTCGCCGATGTCCACCTTGAAGTCGATCATGCTCTGGGCGCCCCACCGGCCGAGGTTGTCCTTGGCACGGGCGTAGATCCTGGGGGTTCCCGACTTGTCGGGCACGTAGCTGCCCGTGAACAGGCAGGAAGCGCCCGGCTTGCACACCGAGACCCAGGGGCCCGATTCGGTGATCCGGTACTGGAAGTCGGTGACGTTGCCGTCGCCCGCGGCGGGTGAGAAGAGGAAGGTGGCCTTGGTTCCCGGTCCGCCCGCTGCCTTGCACGCGTTGGGCAGGCACTCCGAGTACGGACCGCGCATCATGATCTGCGGGGCCTTGGGCGCCGAGCTGTCGATCTTGAAGTAGCAGAAGCCCGACGTGGGGCCGACCAGGTAGCTCGCCCCGCCGTTGTAGTAGGAATACGTCCACGCCTGGTACCGGTACAGCGTGCCGTCGGTGAGTGAGGACCAGGGCAGCGTGGCGGACTGGCCGTCCGCGAGGTAGTTCGTCGAGGGACGGATGGACCCGTTGCCGGCGTTGGTGTCCGTCCAGGTGCCGTTGGCGTTCTTGTGGTCCAGGTCGAAGTAGATGCGCAGCTGGGCTTCCTTCTCCCCTCCGGCCTTCGTCTGTGCGTACGCCGAGAGCAGCGGGGTGGGGTCGGAGACCACCGCGGGGTCCGATTCCGACCTGTCGCACACCGTGCCCGAACCCGTCACCACTCCCACGCCGGTCGGCTTGTCCGGCAGCCCCACGAAGTCGACCGCGAGAACGGCGTCGTTGCGGAACCTCTTCCACGCCGAGGTGTCCGTCTCGTCCTGTGCCCTCAGCTCCAGAGTGAGCCGCGAGATGCTGCCCGCCGCGAAGCTCTTGACGGTCGGGGTGAGGTTCTCGTTGGGCTCCTCGGGGTTGTCGTTGAACTCGATCGGGGCGTCCGGCGAATCCGGGTCGCAGAGCGAGCCCCGGCCGGCCGACACGTTCCGGTCCACCATCCAGTCGAGCTCCGCCGGTCGCGAGGACCAGGTGGTGGAGGTGGAGATGTTGTTCGTCCGGACCAGGTCCACCCATCGGGGATCACACTGGAAGGCCCACGGCTCCGTCACACGGAACGTCGCGTCCAGCACGTGCTTGCCCTTGAGGCTGGCGGGCGAGAACTCGAAGTACAGCCGCTGGACATAGCCCTCGCCGCAGTAGTAGTTCCCCCACCTCTCGCACTCGCCGACGCCCTTGCCCAGGTTGTCGTCGCCGTTCCCCCAGCCGTACGACTCGTAGCCGTCCGAACGCAGCAGCGTGCGCTCCGACGCGCCCCAGGTCACCGTGGGGTCGATGTACAGGGGGAAGTGCTCCGTCTCCGTACCGCGGAGCATGTCCGCGTCGGGGACGACGGTCAGCGAGTCGGGCGTGACTTTGACGTCCATCGTCGCCACCGTGTCGCCGTCCGCCGGCTCACCGCTCGGCGGTTCCGCGGCGCTGTCGGCGGAGTCGGCGGAATCGGCGGAGAGAGCCTTCATCGCCGGTCCGTGGGCGGCCTCGGTGCGGCGGCCCGCCAGAGCCTCGGGGGCCTGGGGGGTCTGAGGGGCCGGGGTGGTCTGGGAGGAACCTGCCGAGTCCCACATCTGTGCCGGCGGCGCGCGGAAGACACGACTGCCGTCCGCGTCCACCGCCGTGAGGTTGCCGGCCTTCCCCTTGAGGATCTTCAAGCCCTCGGACTTCAGCGAGTAGTCGATCTGCTGGAGCTCCGGATTGGCCGCGGCCTGCGGGGTCTTGACGACGAGGACGTGCCGGAAGCCCTCGGTCGAGGCGATCACCTGCAGGTCGACGCCCTCCATGACGTCCCTGTAGACCGCGTTCGAGCCGTCGAGCTCCGGTTCCGGGAGGGTCCCGGGCCAGCTGAGGGCGAGGGAGCGGCCCTGCTCCTCGATCTTCACCAGCGGATCGTTCGTTCCGCCTCCGGAGAACTCCATGTCCACGGCCGCCGCCTTGGGCGCGACCGTTCCGTCGGAGCGCTTCTCCAGCGTCGCGTCAGGTGCCTGCCACCCGCCACCGGGCGTGGCGACGCGGACGGGCACGGCGGACTCCTCCAGGGTGAAGCTGTAGCCGTCCGGGTTGGCGTAGACGGTCGTACGTTCCGTCCGCTCACCGGTCACCTCGACGCGGGCACCCGTCTCCTCGGCACTCGTCAGTGCGCGCTGCGCCTCCGTGACATCCGTCGCGTTCGGCTGTCCCGCGACCGACGCTGCCGCCGCGCTGGTTCCCAGCGCCGGCACGGCGGACAGGACGATGGCCGTGGCCATGCCCGCGATCAGACAGGGCATGCCCCTGCCAGGCGCGCTGCCGGCCGACCGTCTCCACTTGTTCATCCCCACCCCAAAGAAGTTCGATCAAGACTTGTCTTATGTGAAGGGCGTACGGCCCACCCGACCTCACGGGGAGGACTCACCCGCGGGCCTGCGGCGCCGCCGCGTCGGTCACCAGTCGGCGGTGCCGATCTGCTTTCTCGGGTCCAGACCCGTCGCATTGCCGGGGTAGACGAACAACGTGCCGCTCGACGTCTCGACGCCCACCAGGTCGTCGTGCTCGCTCTTGACGAAGTCCCCACCGGCCAGATCGCTCATGCCGTTCCAGGCGCCGCTACCGATCTCGACGCGGGTCTCAAGGCCGGTGCCGGTGCCCTTGTACGACCAGAGCTTGCCCGTGGAGGTCTCCACCGCGGCGACGTCGCTCTTCCCGTCGTCACCGAGGTCCATGGCGACCAGGTCGTGCATGCCGTTCCAGCCACCGCTGCCGATCTCGACCCGGCCGCTGAGGCCTGACCCCGTGCCCGGGTAGAGCCACAGCTTTCCGGTGGCCTCCTCCACACCGACGAGGTCCGCCTTGCCGTCCCCGTTGAAGTCGCCGCCCGACAGATCGTGCATGCCGTTCCAGCCACCGGTTCCGATCTCGACCCGGCCGCTCAGCCCTCTCCCCGTGCCCGGGTAGAGCCACAGCTTTCCGGTGGCCTCCTCCACACCGACGAGGTCCGCCTTGCCGTCCCCGTTGAACTCGCCGCCCGACAGATCGTGCATGCCGTTCCAGCCACCGGTTCCGATCTCGACCCGGCCGCCGCCTCCGTAGAGCCACAGCTTGCCGGTGGACCTCTCGACGGCCACCACGTCGTCGAACGCGTCTCCGTCGAGGTCGGTCACCACGATCTCGCCCATGCCCGTGGTCTCCGCGCTCGCGGCGACCGTCGCCGCCGTACCACCGGCGACGAGGGCCATGATCAGAGTTGCCAGACATATGCGCTTATATCTACGCCTGCGGGGCATGCCACTCTCCGTTGTCGCGTTTCAGAGGAAAAGAAGGTGAGGAATCGATGGCCGCCGGGGGGCGGCGAGCCGCCCGGCATCACCCCCTCCGTGCGGAGGGGGTGATGCCGGGATCACTGGTCGGTCTTGCGGATCTCGAACCCGTGCCACTCGTCGGCACTGGTGGCGAAGTAGAGGACCGGCTTCTCGCCGCTCCGGGCGACACGCAGCTCCTGGGTCTCCGTGCTGTCGGAGAACGACCCGCCCGCGTCGACGTGCAGCAGGATGCCGTCCACGCTGTCGCCGTCCACCGCGGGCTTCCAGGTCCCGCTCCCGGAGATCTTCCCGTCACCCGGCGGCGGATCGATGAAACTGAAGGTGACGGCGTCGCGGGGAATGCCGGACATCGCGAACCGGCCGTCCGGGCGCAGTTCCACCCGCGCACCGCCGTCACCCGTCCAGGTACCGGCGATCCGCGTGCGGTCGATGCGCTCGGGCCGCTCGGAGATCCCGGCGAGGCAACCTCCCATGAGGAGCAGGATCACTGCCGATACCGCGATGACGGCCTTACGCCGAAAGCTCCATGACCTCACGTCGCATCCGCCTTACTTGTAGATCGTCTCTTGCCAGCGGATGTCGACGCGGAATCCAGCCGTGAACCCTCCGGTGTACTGAGGTGCCGCATTGAAGGCCTCCTGCCACGTGCCGTGGCCGGGCACGAACGACTCGTTGTTGATATTGGTCCACGCCTTGTAGTTGACGGTGAGCGTGTTGCCCTTGCTCTTGGTGATGGTGTAGTCCACCACATAGGACCCCAGGACTCCCTGGGCCTCTCTGTCGTCCTGCCCGATGATCAGGCCCACGAAGTCGGAGCCGAACACGCCGGCGATCTGGGCCAGGGTCCGGTCCTTGCCGTCGTGGTGTCTGGTCGTGCTGTAGGTGTCCTTGCCGGACTTCTGGCCGGTCATCCGGAACTGGTCGGCGACCATCTGCCGGGTGTCCTTCATGCTCTCGCTCGCGATCAGCGACTGGGTCAGCTCGTCGTCACCGTCGTACGACACGTCGGGCACGGTGTTCCCGCCGAAGTCGCCCGCCATCACGTTCCCTCCCGGGTGGCCCGTCAGCACACTGCTGCCCAGGAGCCAGCGGAAGGCCACACTCCAGGGACCGCCGCTCTTGACCTTGCCGTCGCCCCCGTGCTGGGAGTTGACGAGCTCGCCCGACGGAATCGAGCATCTCGCCTGTGCCTCCATGAACATCTTCTGCAGCTTCTGCATCTCCGGGCTGGTCGGCCCGGTGAACTGCAGCTGCAGGGGGTCGGGGCCCATCAGCAACGGCGGCGGCGTCGCGACCAGCGGCGAGCCGGAGTTGCCGGTGAATCCCCCGGACGAGGTCCAGGACGTACCCGAGGTGCCGGTGCTGCTGGCGCCCCAGAGCGCCGGTGACACGAAGGCCTCGTTGATGATCACGGCGATGCTGCAGTCCACACCGGGCATGCAGGTGGAACTGGCCTGGCCGGTGGGGTCGCTGAAGGTCACCGGGTTGTTCTCGGCGTAGCCGTAGCCGTTGAGTGACTGGTGCTTCTCCGGTTCCAGCATCGGGTCCACGCTCATGAAGCGTCCCAGGACGGCGTCGTACTCGCGGGCGTCGACATGGGTGAGGCCGGTGGCCTTGTCCTGCGTCTTCCCCAGGAAACCGCGGTCGTCGACCCACGTACCGACGGCACCGGAGCGTTCCGCGCCGAAGACGGTCAGGTAGCGCTTGACGATCGCCTGGGTGTCGGCGGCGACCGCGAGGTTCGACGAGCCGTGACGGTCGGAGGTCAGGTAGGAGAGCTTGTTGGCCCCCGTCCGGTTGCTGCGGACGGCGACGGTGAGGTCCTGGCTGCCGTAGAAGCGCTGGGCCCAGAACGTGTTGCCGGACGTGAGGTGCAGCTCCGTGGCACCCGCGTAGAGCACCCGCTCGCCGTTCTTCTCGGTGCGGATGAGCAGGTTGCCGTCGGCGTCGTAGAGGTAGTCGGTGGCCTTCGCTCCCTCGGTCAGCCCGCTGAGCCTGCCCTCGGCGTTCCACGTGAGGATCTGCGCGCCGGTGGCACCGGGCCGGGACGTGGTGTTGCCGGAGGCGTCGTAGCCGTATGTGCGGCTGGGAGCCTCACAGTCGTCCTTGGTGCTCGTACCGGTCAGGGTGTGCGGCTGGGCCCCTTCGTAGCAGTAGGTCGTGGTGGTGTCTCCCCCGGTCCGGTGCTGTGTCTCGGAGGTGCGCTGGCCGGCGTTGTCGTAGGTGTAGCCGGTCCAGTACGGGGCGGGGCCGGAGAGACTGCCGGCCTGCGGGGCGCTGCCGCACGACTGGGACGCGGGCGTCCACGCCTCGACGAGGCGGCGGAAGCCGTCGTACGCGAAGCACTGCGTCTCGGCCTTGCCGGTGCCACCGAGGGTGGTCGGGTCCGCCACCGACGTCACGTTGCCGGCCTGGTCGTAGCTGTAGTTGAGGTCCTGCAGCATGTACGGGTGGGTCTGGTCCGTGACGTGGCTGCGGGTGAGCCGGCCGGTGCCCTCCTCGTACGTGTTGGTGACGTACATCTTCCGGTGCGCCTCGGTGTCGGCCGCGCCGAGGACGAGCTGCTGGGGCCGTCCGAGTGCCGAGTAGTCGGTGTTCAGCAGGTAACCCGTCGTGCCCACGATGGACTTGACGTCGCCGAGACCGTTGTAGCCGTACTCGACGACCTCGGAGGGCAGTCCGCCCAGGGCCGGTTCCACGGAGTTCTGACGGGTGCCGTCGATGTTGTAGTACCCGGAGAACGCGATGGACTGCGGGGCGCCCGCGACGACCAGGGGGTCGGAGGCGGGCAGGGTGATCCTGGTTCCGACCGGGCGGTCCAGCGTGTCGTAGGCCGTGACCTCCCGGCCGTATGCCAGGCCGTTCCTGCCGTTGACATAGCGGATGGACGCGGTCGGCTTGCCCTTCAGCACCGTGTCGTAGGTGTGCGCGGTGAGCTGGTTGGCGTCGGTCTTGGTGTTGGCCCAGGTGCCGGTGATGCGGCCGATCTGGTCGTAGGCGGTGATGACCGCCTGCTTGCGCTCATCGGTGATCCTGGTGACCTGGTCCAGGGCGTTGTACGCCGTGCGTGCCTCGCCCTTGTCCGGGTCCTCGGCGCTGGTGCGGCGCCCGAACAGGTCGTAGCCGTACGACCAGGCGCTGCCGTCGGGACCGGTGACGGAGGTCTCCTTGGCATCCAGGGTGTAGCTGGTCTTGACCTTGGTGTGGGAGGTGCCGAGGCCGCCGCCGTAGTCGGGGTCGACCGGGTTCGGGCCGGCATAGGTGCGGGTCTCGACCGTACGGCCTCGGGCGTCGACGATGACGCGCCGGGCCGTGCCGCCCGCGAGCGCCGTCGAGGCGGTCGAGTCACCGGTGTGGACGGTGGAGGTGGTCCACTTCTTCACACCGAAGAAGTAGACCGACCGCGAGGTCTCCCGGCCTGCGCCGTCGAAGACGATCTCCGTCTGGGTCGGGGACTCACCGTACTCGGCCCGGGTGTAGTCCGGGTTCGGCGTGGTCGAGGTGTCGAAGATGTCCGCGAACGTCTCGTAGGCGAGACCGCGGGAGTCGTAGCGGGTGTCGGTGAGGATGCGGCCGCCCTGCGGGGTCGGCGTCTGCGTCTGGAGCGGCCGCAGCAGGGCGTCGTAGATCGCGTAGCTGGTGTTGTAGGTCTCGCCGTCCTTCTTCAGGACCGAGGTGGAGACGGCCGACGGCTTGGAGTTGCTGAGCTGATAGGCGAACTTCTGGCTGGGGATCTGTCCGGCGGCACGGTTGCGGTGGGGCAGCCAGACATCGGTCAGCCGGCCGAGGGCGTCATAGGACGCCTCGGTCTTCCTCGAGTTGGCGTCATAGGTCCGCACGGGCTGGCTGCGCCGCGGGTCGAGGACGCTGGTCGTCTTGAAGCCCAGGGCGTTGGTGGTGACGGTCTGGGTCAGCGGGCCTGCGGCGGACGGGGTGTAGGCCGTCGTCGTGGTCTTGCCGTCGGCGTCGGCGACGCTGGTCGGACGCCCCAGGGTGTCGTAGGCAGTGGTGGACACGGTCTGCCAGGTCGGCAGGTCCGCGGTGCTGTACGCGGAGGCACGACCGGTCCAGGTGGCGAGCCCCTTGGTCGGCTTCTGAGCTTCCGACCGACCAGGTCACTCCGTCGTAGGCGACGGCCGTGTCCGACAGCACGTCCCCCCTGCTCTCTTCGTTGACCGGCAGGTCCAGAAGGGCGTCGAGGACGGCGCACTTCCTGCCGACCGCTCGGGTGCGGGAGGGCAGAGCCGTGATACCGGCCTCGGTGTTGCGGCCGTACCAGGTACGGGTGCAGGTCTCGTCGTCGGTGACGGCCGCGTCGCCGCCGTCCTCCACCTTGAACGGCATGCCGAAGGCGTCGTACTCGGTCGTGACGGTGCGGGACCGCCAGGTCTCCGGAACGGTCAGGTAGGTGTGGGTCGTGGTCGCTCGGGTACGGACGTACCGCGCGACGTGGTCGCCCGCACCGGGCACCTTCTGCCGTGCCGTCTCCGACGCCCAGGGTGCGTTGACGACGACGGCGACGGGCGTGCCGCCCTCATAGGTGATCTGCTGGCGCAACTGTCCGCCGAAGGCGCCGTCGTCGGCGAGCGAGGGGATCGACAGACCGGTGACCGGGACGGCGGAGAGGGTGACGGACTTGGTCGTCCCGTCCTTCTTCGGGTCGCCGTTCATGCCCTGCATGTACACGGAGACCGTCTTGGCGCGGCCCGGTACGCCGACGGCGCCCTTGGACACCGTCACCTGGCGGTAGCCGCGCCAGTCCGACCAGGTCCGCTCGTCCTCGGGGACGAACGGCGAGTCGTTGTAGTGCCAGGCCGCGCCCGTGTAGCTGTAGGCCTGTTCGACCGCCTCGTTCTGTCCGGCGGGGTCGGAGGTCATCACGGCGAGGACGCGGTACTTGTGGAACCAGTCCACCGACGCGTCCGCGGCGCCGTTGATGTTCCAGTACTGCGGATAGCAGCTACGGGTGTTGGTGTCCTCCGCCGCACCGAGGACCTCGCTGCGGACGCACTCGGGTGAGGAGAGGGCGACCGTCGTGATCGCGCCGGCCTCGGAGGTGATCGTGGAGATGCGGGGCCTTGTCAGGGGAAGGACGTCATCGGTGGCGTCCACCCGGTTCGGCCGCATGTGGTAGGTGAAGGAGATCGGGTCGAGGCCGATGGCCGTGCCGGCCTTCGCGGTGCGCTTGAGGGACTTCAGGGTGAGCACCTGGTCGGAGGTGTCGCCTATGTCTCCGCCGTCCAGGTACTCCTGGGTCAGCGCCCAGGAGTCCACCGCTTCGTAGGCCTTGCCCGCGGTCGACCAGGTGAAGGTGTCGATGTTCGTCAGGCGCTTGCGGGTGAAGAACGCGGGGGCGAGGGCCTGGCAGTCGTCGGCTCCCTCGGTGCAGAGGGCGTCGAAGGGCACGTCGGGCCAGCGGTCGGCCGTCGCCTTGGTCAGCGACCCGCAGTCCGAGGCGGTGCAGCGCTCGGCGTACGACAGGGTGAGCCTGGCGTCGGCGTCATCGGTGAACAGGGCGTCCTTGCGCAGGCCGTACTTGACCTCCGTGAGGTAGCCGCCCCGCGTGTACTCCGCGTCGGCCTTGGTCGCCTTGTTCTTCCGGTAGTGGTTCTTCTCGGCCGTGTACCAGTAGGTGGCGGCGTTGCCCCGGGTGTCCTCGACGTAGTCGAGGTTCCAGCGCCATGCCTGGGTCAGGGACCGGTCGGCGAAGGCGGAGCCTCCGGCGTAGCCCGGTTCGCCGGTGTCGTCGCCGAACACGGGCACGGTCCACACGGAGTTGGTGCGCTGGCCGGCCGCTCCGGCGAGCTTGTCGAGGCCGAAGACGTACTTCGATCCGTCGCCGGTGATCACGGTCCAGTACTCGCCGTTGTCGTCGCCGTTCTCCGCGCCGACGGAGCGGGTGACGACCGAGGCGTCGTCGCCCTGGAGACGCCATTCGCCCGAGGTGTCGTCCTTCACCAGGGTGGAGGACTTGCCGTTGAGCACGAGCCGGGCGTTGTCGTACTTCCAGCACTGGTCGAAGACGTCCGTCTGTCCGTCGTCGTCACAACTGCCGTACGAACGCTCCACGTAGGACTCGGTGAGACCGAAGCCCTCGCCGACGGACGTCCCCTGGTTGTTGGTCGTGGCGGTACGCCCGTCGACGCTCCCGGAGTCGTACGACAGCGAGATCTTCGGAGCGGGCCCGGCAGCCGCGAGCGGGAGCTTGAAGTCGTGCGACCAGGTGAACGTGCCGGAGCTGCTGCCGGCGGCCCAGGAGGACGACTCGGACAGCTCGGTGGCGGAGAAGTCACCGCTGCCGGAGGCCGACTCGCCCGCTCCGGCGGACGAGGCGGTGAGGGCCAGCACCGTGACGCCGGACGTGGCGGAGCTCTTGCGGGCTGCGAGCCCGTCCGGCGCCGCGGCGAGCGGCACCTGGGCGGAGACCGTTCCGGCGCGGGTGTCGTTGGTCGAACCGAGTGGCGTCTGGGTGCGGCAGGCGGCCTTCTCCGGGGTGGTCAGCGCGCAGGCGGGAAGCCGCACGAGACGCAGACGGCCCGCCCAGCCTCCGCCGAGCGCGGACGCGAAGTCCCCGTAGCCGACGCTGATGTCGGCGCGCCCCGCGGTCTCCGCGGCGGCGGTGAGAACCACACCCGTGATGCCGAGGCGCTCGGCCGTCTTCTGGTCCAGCAGGTTGACGTCGGCGGAGGTGCCCGCCGGGGCGGAGCCCTTCGCACCGGCCGCCGGTGCCAGGGACAGCGGCAGTCCTCCTGCGGCGGTCCTGACCCTGCCGGTCGTCAGCTCGACCTTGGCGGTGCCGGGTGCGGGCCAGGTCCCGGAGGTCTGCTCGGCCCGTGCACGTCGGGCCTGCTCCTCATTGGTCCTGCGGTCCTTCGCGACCTTGTCCCGGGCCTGCTTCGCCCCTGGTCCGTCGAGCGTCCTGACCTTGCTCGCCCGCGGTGCGGGCAGCTCGGGACGGCCGAGCCCGGTCGTGCCGGGGTCGGCCTGCGCCACCGATGCGGCACCCAGGGGAGCAAGGAGGGCCAGGACCAGCGAGTGGGCCAGGAACCGTCTGCGGCGCCGTGGCGCGCTGCGCGACGGCTGTCTTGTGGTGCTTGTGCCGAACAAGGTGCGTTCCGCCTCCATCCGTACTGAAGTGAGAATCCGACAGATCGTCACCGCCGCCCCGAGGCACCGGTGACGGAGAGGAGGAGCGCGCGGGCGAGCGAGGGCCCGGGGTGCGGCGGAGGTGTCACGCCGCCCCGGCGGCCCCCGCGCGAGGATCGTGTGCCGCCCTTCCCGGGCGAGGCATGGCTACTGCCAGGTCATGTTGTGGGTTCCGACGGCCGGAGCGGCGACCGCGGGCGCCTCGGCGACGACGGACCCGGCGCCCGCCGGAGCGGTGGCGACGGCGGAGCCGAGGAGGACGGCACCGAGGGCGAGGACGGCGACCGCGGCGGTCTCGGCGATGCGGGTGCGCAGCATGACGTGGTTCCTTCTTCCGAGTGGGCGATACGACTCCGGATCGCATCCCGCGGTGATGGCGAATCCGGTGCCCCGACCGGTCTCCCGGTCGGCACCTACTAGATTTCCCCCGGTTCGGGCGCGGGTGAAGGGCTTCCGCGTGGACGGAATCGGCCCTGGACGGTTTCGTCCAGGGCCGGACCGTCGCCGCCTACGGCGTCATAGAGAGGTGCGAGCAGGGGCACGTGCCCCTCGGCGAGTTCCCACCCCCGCAACTCGGGCCGGGTGGCCAGCATGCGGCGGCAGGCCGCCACCACCACCTCCTCGGCCTCCTCCAGACGGTCGGCGAGCACGAACACGCCGAGCACGGGGTGGGCGAGCGTCGAGGCATGGACGGTGACGTGCTCGATATCACCGGAATCGGCCGCGTCCGCCACCCATATGCCGATCCCCTCCGGAATGTGGGCACCTGCGGGAGAACGCATGTGGGCGTGAACCAGATACATACGCCCAGGGTTCCAAATCCGGTACCCCAGCGGACCGTTCACGGCAGGGACGGTTTGGGCCACGGCCGAAACCGTCCCCGGGCCTGGAGGCGATGCCTTCCTGCCTGGCCATGGCGCATATTCACCTGGCATGATTCGCGATCGTCGATTCCACATCGAAGGCGTTCCGGGGGGGATGTTCAGAGATGCTTACCGAACTCGGGCTGGACGGCACGGCGGAGGCCGTGTACCGGACCATGCTCGCCCACCCCCGGCACGGGGTGCATGCCATCGCGGGGCTGCTGGACCTCACCGAGGCCGAGGTCCGTCGCGCCCTGGACACGCTCAGCGAACTGACGCTCGTCCGCCCGTCGTACGAGTCCCGGGACCGGATGCGAGCCGTGCCCCCCGCTCTGGGCATGGAAGTCCTGATGGCCCGCCAACAGGCCGAGCTCGCCGCACGGCAACAGCGCCTGGAGGACTCGCGTGCCGCAGCCGCCCGCCTCATCGCCGACTACGCGGCCCTGACGCCCACGATCAGTGGCCCGGGAGTCGAGCAGCTCATGGGCCTGGACCAGATCCGCGACCGGCTCACCGCCCTGACCCGGGACGTACGTGACGAGGTACTGGGCCTCAACACCGACGGAGCCCAGACCGCCGAGGCCATGGAGGCGTCCCGCCCCCTGGACCAGGACCTCCTCGACCGCGGCGTGCGGATGCGGACCGTCTATCTCGACAGCGTCCGCAACGACGAACCGACGCTCGGGTACGCGGACTGGCTGACCGATGCCGGGGGCCAGGTCCGTACCGCTCCGACGCTGCCGACCCGGATGATCGTGGTCGACCGCAAGACCGCGGTCATCCCGCTCACCAGCCATGACACGGCGATGGGCGCCGTGTGTCTGACGAGCGACGGCATCGTCACGGCCCTCTGCGCGCTCTTCGAGACCATCTGGGCCTCCGCCCGGCCCCTCGGGTCCGGCTCCGCCCAGGACGAGCACGGTCTCACCGGTCAGCAGAGCACGGCTCTGCAGCTCCTTGCCGCCGGACACACGGACGACGCCATAGCCAAGCGTCTCGGCGTCTCCTCCCGCACGTCCCGGCGGATCGCCACCGACCTCATGGACCGGCTCGGCGCGCGCAGCCGCTTCGAGGCAGGCGCCCGCGCGGTCCAGCGGGGCTGGCTGCCGAGGTCCGTGTAGCGGCCGGAAGGCCGCGTCACGGGCAAGAGTGCAGGCCAATCCCCAGCGAGCGGCGGTGCCTTCGCCCTCGTACGAGGATCGGCGGCGACTCCGGAGCCAAGGCCGATCTGGTCGCCAGGTCCCGGCCACGCCCGATCCGCCCGAAGGGCGACCCGTTCGTCCCGTCGCCGTCATCCCGGGCAGCTCGGTCGTACAACCTTTCGACATCCTCGTGGGTCTCGCGGGTGTGACGGAACCTCCGTCACACCCGCATCTCCTTTCACCGGACCCGTCCACGAGGACCACGCCATGCCCCTCCCCCTCCGTCCGACCCGTCCGACCCGTCGCGCGCTCGCCGTCGCGGCCGGAACGGTGCTCGCCGTCACCGCCGGCGTCGCCCTGACGCCGCCGGCCGTCGCCGCCCCGACCACCGTCTCCGCCCCGGCCGCCGCCGACGCGACCGGGCAGCTCCTGCCGCTGCGGGGCATCCTCGCGGGGACGGGGACGAGCGGTTACCTGACCCGCGAGGACCTGGGACGCGAGGGCGTCCACTTCCGCTGGGTCCGCTACTCCGACGGTGCGGCGACCCTGATACCCAACGACTACACCGTCCGGCACCTCAACGGCTCGGACAGCGTCGTCTCCGAGGACCGCGTCAGCGCGACGATCCGGGACATGACGACGGGCGCGGTCGTCCGGACCGTCCCCAACTCCGCGCTGTACCAGGAGTCCGTCCTGGGTGCCGTCGGCTCCACCCTCCTGTCCCTCTCCACGGACGGGACCACAGGATTCCAGAAGCTGCACGTGTACCGCCCCGACGCGACCACCCTCGCGACCGGCCTGCCTTCCGACGCGACGAGAGTCGCTGTCGGTACGGTCAAGGGCGGCACCGTCGCCGTCGGCTACGAGGTCGGCCGCGTGCGGTACAACGCCGTGCTCGACCTCGCGACGAGCACGGTCAGCAGCGCCGAACGCTCCTCGTTCCCGCTCAACGCCTGGGCCGGCGACCAGTCGGAGACCACCCGCGCCTGGCAGGCGAACAACCACACGCCCCTCGTCATCGAGGACCTGAAGAGCGGCGCCCGGTCCTCCGTCGACCTCGGGAACACCTACCGCCCGGTGGTCCGCGCCCTCGGCGACTGGGTGCTCTTCGCCGACGCCCGGACCTTCTACGAGCCGTCCCCGGTCCAGTCGCTCCGCGGCCGGACCGTGGCCGGCGAAGAGGTCCGCCTCCTCGACACCGTCACGAAGGCCGTCGACGAGCCCGACGGCTCGCTCCTCGTCCAGGGCGGCACCCTGGCCGACGGCCAGGGCCTCTACCGGATCCGCATCGGCGCCGACGGCAGGCCGGAGGCGACCCGGATCGCCTCCAACGACAAGCCGGTGAAGCTCACCATCGGCCCCTCGAAGATCCCGGCGGTGCTCGACCTCGACAAGCACCGCACCGGCGTGAACCTCGACTGGCCGCTGTCCCGGCTCAACGCCGAGGTCACCGTCACCCTCCGCCACCAGCGCACCGGCACGGCGCGCACCACGGTCATCCACCCGTCGAGCAACGACTACGTCGCCGAGAACCTGCTCCGCTTCGCCTGGGACGGCACCCTCGACGGCGGCGGGCGCGCCTTCAACGGCGCCTACGACTGGCAGGTGACCGCCACCCCGCAGGACCGGCTCGGCCCGGCGGCCACGGCCTCCGGCTCGTTCACCGTCGTTCGCAAGGCGAACGCGAGCGACCTGACGGACAACGGCTCCCCGGACCTGATCGTCCGGAACAACGGCAACCTCGACCGCCTGGACCTCACCCACTCCTCGGCGATGCCGGGCTTCGGTACCGTCCGCACCGAGATCGGCTACGCCTGGTCCATCTACGACCGCGTCGAGACCACCCGGAACATCGCCGGCTCGGCGCTGCCCGACCTCGTCGCCCGCGACAAGAAGGGCGACCTCTGGCTCTACCAGGGCAACAACGAGGGCGGGTACGACGGCCGCAGCCGGATCGGCGGCGGCTGGCAGGTCTACGACCAGATCGCGGCCGGCTCCGACCTGAACCGCGACGGGCGCCCCGACCTCGTCGCCACCGACAAGGCCGGCGCCCTCTGGCTCTACAAGGGCACCGGTGTCGCCAAGGCCCCCTTCGCCTCCCGCACGAGGATCGGGCACGGCTGGAACGCCTATGACCGCATCGCCGCGACCGGGAACATCGGCGGCGACCCGTCCGGCGACCTCGTCGCCCGCGACCGGTCCGGTGTCCTCTGGCTCTACCTGGGCAGGGGAGACGGCACCTTCGCGGCCCGGACGAAGATCGGCGGCGGCTGGAACGCCTACACCGACGTCACCTCGGTGGCGGACGCGAACGGCAACGGCGTCGACGACCTCGTCGGCATCAACGGCCTCGGCGACGCCAGGCTCTACCTCGGCACGGGCTACTGGACCGCGCCGTACACCCGTCCGCAGGAGCTCCGCGGCGGGGACTACGACGACACCCTGCTGGGCTGACCGTCCCGGCGCCGGCACGGCCCCCGGGCCGTCCCGGCGCCGGCTCCTCCGCCCCGAGCCGGATGCCCCGGCCGTACGACTCGACGAGCCGGAGACGGAATGTGCGGCGTGTCACACGCGGGATCCGCAGGATCGCCATGGGACCATCGATGTGGTTCCGCCTCGACGCTCCGGCCACCACCGCGGGTCACCACGGCACGGACGGGGCGAGGCAGGCCGGTGACATCCGTTTCGCCGCACCGATGCGAGGCGACCGCCACCCGCGGAACCACCCCTTCGGGGGCGTTGTCGCAGGTCAGAACGTTTTTCTATGGTGGGGCGGGTGGGACTCGAACCCACGGCCGACGGATTATGAGTCCGCTGCTCTAACCGGCTGAGCTACCGCCCCGAACGGTGAGGCGCGTACATGTGTGCGCGCCGTCTGCCGCAGCATAGCCGCTCATACGATCTCCTGCTCCGGAAGATCGGCTCTGCTCGACCATGAAGACCGCACCGCGCTCCGCATGGTTCCCCGAGACGCGAAAAAGGACCCCTAAGGGTCCTTTTCCGTTCCGCTCCCCCGACTGGACTCGAACCAGTAACCCTCCGGTTAACAGCCGAATGCTCTGCCAATTGAGCTACAGGGGATCGCGCTCCCCCGACTGGACTCGAACCAGTAACCTGCCGGTTAACAGCCGGCTGCTCTGCCAATTGAGCTACAGGGGATTGCTGCGTTGCACCGAACGTACCCACTCCGGATGCTCCGGGCGGGCGGTTGCTCGCTGCGACACATACATTAGCGCAAGCAGGGGGGTGCTCCGCCAATCGGTATCGCCGGGGGCACCGCCCGGGCACCGGCGACGCATCCCCGACACGTCGGAGACGCGTCGGGCAGGCATCAGGGAACCTCTCCAGGGAAGGTGGTGGCCATGCGATACAAGCTGACGTTCGTCGTAGGACTCGCCCTCGGTTACGTGGTCGGCACGCGGGCCGGACGCGAGCGCTACGAGCAGATGAAGAAGTCCGCCAAGGAGTTCGCGCAGAACCCGGCCGTGCGCAACGCCGCCGAGTCAGCCGCCCAGACCGGACGGCAGGTCGCGGGCAAGGCCGCGCACGTCGTGGGCGACAAGGTGGGCGACAGGCTGCCGGCCTCGGTGACCGACCGGTTCCACTCGCTGTCCGGGCGCGGCGGGGCCAACGGGAAGGTCGAGGACGACGACTGGGGCACCACCAACACCTGAACCGCCCCGCGTGCGGCAGAATCAAGTGTCATGGGGATAGTCGCCGGACTCGACAGCTCAGCGGAGTTCACACGCATCGTCGTCTGTGACACGGACACGGGTGCCGTACTGCGGCAGGGTTACGCCCCTCACCCGGGCGAACCCAAGGCCGTCGACGTCGACCCGCAGACCTGGCTGCTCTCGCTCGGGGAGGCCGCCACCGGCGGGCTCCTGGAGGGCGTGCAGGCCATCGGCGTGTCCGCACAGCAGCACGGACTCGTACCGCTCGACGCGCAGGGCGGCCTGGTGCGGCCCGCGCTCGTCCGCAACGACAAGCGGGCCCAGATCGCCGCCGCCGACCTCGTCGAGTCGCTCGGCGGCCGGCAGGCCTGGGCCGAGGCCGTCGGCTCCGTGCCCGGCGCCGGGCAGCCGGTGGCCAAGCTGCGCTGGCTGGCCCGTACCGAGCCCGAGCACGCCCGGCGGGTCGCGATGGTCCTCCAGCCGCACGACTGGCTGGTCTGGCAGCTCCTCGGCCGGCCCGCCCGGCGCACCACCGATCGCGGCGCCGCCTCCGGCACCGGCTACTGGTCGGCCCGCACCGGCACGTACCGCCCCGACCTCGTCGAGCTGGCCCTCGGCCACCAGGCGGTGCTGCCCGAGGTCCTCGGCCCGGCCGACGCGGCCGGCACCACGCCCGAGGGGCTCCTCATCTCCGCCGGCACGGGCGAGACGATGGCCGCCGCGCTGGGCCTGGGGCTCGGCCCCGGGGACGCGGTGGTCTCGCTCGGCGCCTCCGGCTCCGTGATGGCCGTCCACCACGAGGCCCTCGCCGACCCCAGCGGCATGATCACCTCCTTCGCCGACGCCACCGGCATGCACCTGCCCGTCGTCCACACCTCGAACGCCGTGCGCGCGCTGCGCGGCACCGCCGAGATGCTGGGCGTCGACTCCCTCGAAGAGCTGTCCGCGCTGGCCCTGAAGTCGACGCCCGGCGCCTCCGGGCTCGTCCTGCTGCCCTATCTGGAGGGCGAGCGGACCCCGAACCTGCCGCACACCGCGGGCACGCTCAGCGGACTGCGGCGCGAGTCGATGAAGCCCGAGCACCTGGCGCGGGCGTCGTTCGAGGGCATGCTCTGCGCGCTCACCGACGCCATGGACGTGCTGCGCGGCCGCGGTGTCGAGGTGCGCCGGGTATTCCTGCTCGGCGCCGCGGCCGCGCTTCCGGCGGTGCAGGCGCTCGCGCCCGCGCTGTTCGGCGCGCAGGTCGTCGTCCCCCAGCCCGCCGACTACGCGGCGCTCGGCGCGGCCCGGCAGGCCGCCTGGGCCCTCGGGGTGGCGCGGGGCACGCTGTCGCCGTCCACTCCCCCGGCCTGGCAGGGCGCGGCAGCACAGATCCTGGAGCCGGGCGAGGACCTGGCCGCGGGACGGGCGGTGCGGCAGCAGTACGTGGCGACGCGGGACCAGCTCCACCCGGGCGCCTTCGGTTCGTAGCGTCACCGGGGGATCGCACCCCGTCCGTCACGTCCCCCGGGGCCCGAATCCCCGTTCGTAAAGTCTTTCCCAGGGCTCGCCCCGCACCCCGAAACGGAGTCGTAACGCCCCGGGCGTGCGGGCGATAGTGGAGCCGTGCTCATAAGACTTCTCCGAACCCACCTCCGGCCCTATCGAAAACCCATCGCCCTGCTCGTGCTGCTGCAGTTCCTGCAGACCTGCGCGAGCCTCTACCTGCCGACACTGAACGCGGACATCATCGACAACGGTGTCGTCGAGGGGGACACCGGATACATCCTGCGTTTCGGCGCCCTGATGGTCGGCGTCTCCGTCGTCCAGGTCGTCTGCAACATCGGAGCCGTGTTCTACGGTGCCCGCACCGCGTCCGCCCTGGGCCGGGACGTGCGTGCCGCGGTCTTCGACCGGGTGCAGTCGTTCTCCGCCCGGGAGCTGGGGCAGTTCGGCGCACCCTCGCTGATCACCCGTACGACCAATGACGTGCAGCAGATCCAGATGCTGGTCCTGATGGCGTTCACCCTGATGGTCTCGGCGCCCATCATGTGCGTCGGCGGCATCGTGATGGCCCTCGGCCAGGACGTGCCGCTCTCGGCCGTGCTGCTCGCCGTGGTGCCGATCCTCGCCGTCTCGGTCTCCCTAATCGTGCGGAAGATGCGGCCGCTCTTCCGGACGATGCAGGAGCGTCTCGACACGGTGAACCGGGTGCTGCGCGAGCAGATCACCGGCAACCGCGTGATCCGGGCGTTCGTGAAGGACGACTACGAGGAGGAGCGGTTCCGCGGCGCCAACGCGGAGCTGACCGATGTCTCGATGGCGACCGGCCGGCTGATGGCCCTGATGTTCCCGGTGGTCATGACCGTCGTGAACATCTCCAGCGTGGCGGTCGTCTGGTTCGGTGCGCACCGCATCGACAGCGGCGGGATGCAGATCGGCGCGCTGACCGCGTTCCTCGCCTATCTGATGCAGATCGTGATGGCGGTCATGATGGCCACCTTCATGTTCATGATGGTGCCGCGGGCCGAGGTCTGTGCCGAGCGCGTCGAGGAGGTCCTCGCGACCGAGTCCAGCGTGGTGCCGCCGGCGAACCCGGTGACCGAGCTCGGCCGGCGGGGTCATCTGGAGGTCCGTGGTGCGGACTTCCGGTACCCGGGTGCGGAGGAGTCCGTCCTCAGGGACGTCGGGCTCGAAGCCCGGCCGGGCGAGACGACCGCGATCATCGGCTCCACCGGCAGCGGCAAGTCGACCCTCCTCGGACTCGT